>JACRBK010000725.1 GCA_016234525.1 Chloroflexota bacterium | reverse complement strand
TTACACGAGATCACGCTGCAAACCACCAGCTTTCTACGACAGATTCGCCAGGTTCCCGGCTTTTTGCTGCCCGATCCATTAGCGATGGCGGTCACGCTAGACTCCACCTTAGTGCAGCACAGTGATGATTATTATGTCACGGTGGAGCTGCAAGGCGAACGGACTCGCGGCCAAACCGTTGTAGATTATTATGGGCTGCATGAACATGCACCGAATGTCAGTGTCGTCACCGTAATCGATATTGATGAGGTGTGCCAGATGTTCTGGCGGATGGTCAAATAAGCCGCGTTTCAAAGAAAAAACAAGCGCCGGTTGGCGCTGGCACAAAAACAGGCCGAAAATAGTTCGCGCTTAACGTTTTATTCACAGGGGATGCCACGAATGCCGATTGATATATTGAACCAGGCTTTGCCTGCTTTGTCAGAGAGTTTGAAACAACAGCCCGCCGTCAACGAGGTTGGCCCCTTGTGGGAGATGTTAAAACGGCTGCTGGCGGCTCATGCCCCGGCGGGGGGAGCAAATCTGCTCGGCGGAATCGGGGACGATATCGCGGTGTTGGCCGACGGCCTTGGACTGCGTGATCGGTTTATCTCGCATTTAGGGTCTACCGGCAATTCCGCCATCTGGTTAGGGTCGGATAAATCCACCGCCGATCTGGTCGTGGTCGCGCACATGGATCGCCCCTCCTTCCGCGTTAAGCTGCTCGATCAGGCCATCCTTTACCCGCTGTGCGCCAACCGTTTCCCGGCGGGTGAATACCGTGTTCCGGCCAAAGCCGTCCGTTTTGAGCGGGGGCGGTTGGTCGTGCGCGCCGAAGGGATGCTGGTTTCACGCAAAGATGGCCCAACCGAATCGCTGCGTTTTGAAGTCAAACGCGGCCAGTTGGCCTGGCAAGACACAATTTTGATGGATGTTCACCCGGTGCTTGATGGTGACAAAGTGATCGGCAGTGGGCTGGATAACAGCGCCGGGGTGCTGGTGACCCTGCTGGCAGCGGCGGTGCTGCGCGGTATTGAAACGGTGCTGCGCGAACGCGAGCGGCGCTGCCTGTTTGTCTTTACCGACCAGGAAGAAGGCCCGCCCTCCGGCATGTTTGGACACGGCGCGGCACGGCTGACTCATGCCCTGCCCCCGCCGACTTATGGCGCTGTGATTGTCGATGTTCATGACGCCGGGCCGGACACGGTCCCGCAGTTAGGGAACGGGGTAAGTTATAGTGCCGCGTCGAAATGGGGCGTAGGGTCGATTGTGCCGCCGAACTATTTCTCGTTGGCGGTAGACATGGCTGAGTCGTTCAACCAAATTCGGCCCACTACCGTCCAGTTAAACACCGGCTACCAGTCACGCAGTGATGATATGATCCTGGGGCAGTGGACGCGCATTCTAGGGTTATCCGGGCCGCCTATCATGGAAGCCCACACCGGCCAGGAAACCGCCCGGTTGGGTGATCTCCAGGATTCGGTGTGGTGGCTGACCTATTTGCTGCCCGCCCTGATGAATCTGGTGCCGGATCTCACGCCGCGTTACGCCCTGGCCCGGTAACACTCAGCCCTGACCCGGCAGCACTCGTTAGCGAGCGTCAATCAAATACGCATCGGCCCAAAAATAATTGAACAGCTTGCGCGTTTGAACCTGATCAAACCCGGCAGCGCGCAGGCTGTCGCCCCACCCTGAGATCGGCCCTTCCCAGTTGGTGCGGCTGGCCGTGGGATCAAAATAGCCGAACATAACCGGCATCAAAAACCCCTGCGCCACGATACCCCCGTCCCCCTCATATTCCGCCAACCCCCGCTCATAACGCTCGACCACATAGCGCACGCGATCCGGGTGATAAACGTTGCTAAAATCAGGCGCGTCAAATTCAGCGATCAGCACGCGCTGGCTGTGAGCGCGCATCCAGCCGAAAACCGCCGGGCGATCTGTCAGCGGAACGGATTGGAGGCTAAAAGTCGCCTGCATCACATCCCACTGTCCAGCAGGGCGCGCCATAAATTCCTGTAACGTGCAGTTCGCCGCCTGAAAAGGGATGCCGCGTGTATGCAGCGCGCCGGTGGTGCGTTCGAGCATGGGCGCGGACGGCTCGATCAGATCAAGACGGGCGAGTGGTCCGGTTAAGGCGGGCAACAGCGCCATACCATCCCCCACGCCAATATCGAGCAGGTGCAGGGCGGAAGTTTCCCGGTAGATCGCGCTCAGGGCCGCGCTGGTTGCGGCATACAGCCCGACATTACCGCCGCCCCGAATAAACGCGGCGAACGCTTCCCCATCGACATAGACTCCCGCTTTGCCCTGCGCTACCACCCGATTCAGATAAATCACTGCCTGGGCAAACACCCGGCAGGAGGGCCGGATCGCGGCGGCACGCTGGGCAAAGACCAGCGCTCCATCAAAATCATTTTCACTGAAGGCCAGGATAGCCAGATAGAGATGATCCAACGCCTCAGCGGGAGCCGCCGTGCGAACAGCGGCTGTTCCCCCCGCCCGGTACTGCTGCCACAAAAGATCAAGAGACATAATTCTGCCACCTTTGAGGAAAAAACAGAGGTATAAATGGTCCAAATATGCCCCACAGGATGCAGCGGCGCCGCACCCTGTGAGAATCTTAATCGGGATCAGGAATGGTAAACCAGAAGGTTGCCCCTTCACCCGGCGACGACTCCGCGCTGATCTGCCCACCATGCGCCCGCACTACCCGGCGCGAGATCGCCAATCCCAGCCCGGTGCTTTTTTCTCCGCCGGTGGGCCGCGCCGACAGTTTAGCGAAGTCCTGAAACAGCAGGTTGTAATCTTCTGGTTTCAGACCGGGGCCTTCATCTTTTACGCTGATCACCCATTCCTCGTCCTGGTGTTCGGCACGCACACAGACATAACTGCCCGGCGGAGAATATTTGACGGCATTAGAAATCAGATTATCCAACACCTGACGCAGCCGGAGTGGGTCTACAAATATCGTATCGGTGGGGCCCAATGGGGTTTCCAGGCAAATGCGCGTAGTTTTGGGAGTGGCAAGCTCTACATGGCGGCGAACAGCCTCATTGAGAAATTCTTCGAGCGGCACAACTTCGCGTTTAAGCTGAAGCTGTCCCGATTCAATCGTCGTGACATCCAACAGTTCATTGATGAGATCGAGCATGTGCCGCGACTGTAACAGCACACTGCGCAGAATAGTGTCTCGTTCCTGGTCTGTCGCGCCATATTTG
>JACRBK010000730.1 GCA_016234525.1 Chloroflexota bacterium | reverse complement strand
TGGCCCGCCAGTTCGCCATGCACATCCAACACATACAGTTCCATCTCCAACCCTGCCGGGATCGTTTCGCCGCCCGCCGTCCCCTGGATCAGCCGTCCACGCACCTCTAACACTTCTTCCTGCGAGATGGCGGCGGCTGCCGGTTCGGGGGTAGCGTCGGTGGTTGATGCGTCGCTGCCGCCCATCATACGTTCAGGGCTGAATTCCAGCATAAATAACACCACGTCGTTGATCTGCTGCGCGCTCAGATCGGCGGCGTAGGTGGCGGGCATGATATCTTCAAAACCGTCAACGAGGTAATCACCTGGCGCGATCACCGACTGGTACAGGTAATCGGCAGCGGATACGCCCTCAATGCGGGTGGCGGCGCGTTCGGCCATGCCGCCTAAGGACGGGCCAACACCTTCGCCTGCGCCATGGCACACCGCGCATTGATCCAAATAGACCTGCATTCCCCGGTCATAATCGGCAGAAGCGAGGTCTACCCCGCTGGGGGCGGGCGCAGTGGATTCACCTTCAGCCGTGCTGGCGGGCGCTGCCGATTCGCCCTCGATGGTGCTGGCGGGGGTAGCTTCAGCCGCTTCTGGCGTAGAAGTAGGGGGCATAGTGGGGACGGACACGATTTCGACTTCTCGAACCGTCTCCGGCTCACCCGACGTAGTAAGGCCGCACGCACTTAAGCTCGCACTTAAAACGAATGCGGCGGCAAGCACGATCCCCCCTGACAGCCACCGGCGAAACACGAGATGCTTAAACATAGGTCTGTTAATCCTGACTGTGAGATGAATTAGGATTCGACATGACGAAAAGCCGCGATCTCCGCCTCGATCCGTTCCAGGTGGGTGTGAATTTCGGCTTCGATGTCGTCCAGGCGCTGCACAATGGCCATGTATACCTGGATCAAATAAACCCGCTGCGTGCGATAGGTTGCGGTGTCGAGTTTGCCCACGTCGTAATCGAAGTCGAGATCACGAATAGCGCGCACGGTACGCGCTTTTTCGGCAGACAGGGCTTCTAATATCTGCCGCTGGTGAGGCGTGGCGAGCCGGTACACCGGGCTGATTTCTTCGGCGGGGGTCCGGCGCGCCATAAAAGGAAACAATACAAAGACGGCCATAGCTCCGGCCAGGACAATTGCAAAAATGGTTGCTTCAGCAGACATGCCTTTTAACTTTCCAGGGCGCGTTCGATTTCACTGCGCAGGTCGCGTTCACTCGGTGTCGAAATAAAGTGGCGCACAATGTCGCCCTTCGGATCAATCACAAAGGTTTCGGGGATGCCAGTGATCCGGTATTCATCATTCGATATTTTCCCGCCCAGATCGGGTGCGTTGGGGTAGGTGATACCGAATTCCTTCAGATAATCCTCAGCGTTGGTCAGCGGATCGTTGATATTGAGGCCCAACATGATCACGCCCTGATCCTGATATTCACGCCAGACGGTTTCAAACATCGGGGCTTCGTCACGGCAGGGGATGCAGTAGCTTGCCCAGAAGTTCACAATGACCACATTACCGCGCATGTCTTTCAGGCTGACTTTTTCGCCGGGCATAGCAAGCTGATCAAAGTCGTACATAGTCACGGTGAAGTTTGGTGCGGGGCCGTCGGAGACGGTTCCTTTGTTGCGCTGGATCAGGGTGTAGCCGATCATAAGCAGCAGCCCCCCCACCAGCAGGATCGCTATCGCGCCCAGCGGCGAAATACGCTGCTGGACCTGCCCGGCGGGCTGCTCTCCTTTGTTCTCCAATTTTTGCTCCAGGCCGCGCAGCCATTCCGGGAGTTCGGCCTGAGGAGCGTCCGATTGATGAGTCTGTTCTTCTGCCATCAGTCTAATTTCTCCAGATCACGTTGTAGACGTTCAAACAGGGCGGGATCGAGATTGTCCGGCAGGGGACGCGCTTTCAGCCGCTCATTCGTGCGGTGGGCGACCTGACCGGGCTGTAACCCCTGCTGGCGCAAACGGCGCACCTGGGCAAACCCTAACAGCCCCAGCACGGCGACAATCGCCGCCGGGAACAAATAAGCAATTGCTCGATCTCCGGTACGGCGTGGGATCGAAGCGACTTCATCGCCATACCGCTCGACAAAATAATCAATGATCTCGTTTTCGGTGCGACCTTCGGACAACTGGCGGGCGATCTCCTCGCGCCACTGGCGGCAGGCCGCGCTTTCACATTCGTCCAGAGGGATGCCTTCGCACACGTCGCAGTACATCTGCCCGGCGACCTGATTCACCTCGTCCCACGTCACGCCGGGCGGCAGCGTGAATTCCTGCCCGCCGCCTTGCGCCGCGGCGGGCCGCGTATCTTGGGCGAAGATCACCACCGCTGCGGCGAGAACCAGCAGAATCAAGAGAATAACCTTCAGGCGAAGAGCCTCACCCCCTGACCCCCTCTCCACTGTGTTGAGAGGGGGAACATCGGCACCCGGTAGCCCCTCTCCATGAAATGGAGAGGGGTTTGGGGTGAGGCTTGGTGAGGCCGTTTTTTCATCTACCATATTTGCCAACCGATTCCACCTTTTCATGACTAATCTCCCGCGCTGACCGGACCCGCGCTGGTTGGAATCTCAACCTGTTTACGTTTGGTCGCTAATGCAGCGGCGCGTGAGGGCCAGAGCGCCACCATCGTCCCCGCGATCAAGATGAAGCCGCCCAACCACACAAAATTGATCAGCGGGTTCAGATAGGCGCGGAACGTGACCAGGCTGCCCTCGGTATATTCAATGCGAGCATAAAAATCGCCTTCGAGCGTGCTGTGCGAGCCGGGGATGCTCATATTCGTCTGGACTTCCATTTGCCCGGTCATCGGATTTTCCTTCAGGAACAGGTCGCGCCGGGGACGCAGATGATCCACAATTTTGCCGTCTTTATAAACTGTCGTCCGGGCGATATACATCACGCGCCCATCTTCGGCCTGCGCTTCGTACAGCCCATTGTGTTGAAGCTCGTATTCGCCGAGCGCCAAACGATCCCCGACCCCCAGCGTTTGCGAGGTGGTTTTTTGGAACGCCGTGCTGCCGATTACCCCGATGCCCAGCACGACCATGCCCAGGTGGATAAAATAACCGCCGTAACGATGACGATCACGCGCCACCAGGCTGGAGAACGCCGTCCAATAATTTTCGCCCCGGCGAGCGCGGGCCGATACACCCTTC
>JACRBK010000131.1 GCA_016234525.1 Chloroflexota bacterium | reverse complement strand
GAATCTGCGCCGTGAGTGGGCGGGTGAGCGCCAGGAACGAGGTGAGATCAAGCATATCCGACGCCACGATCAGATCGGGGCGCAGTCCCGAAGCGAGAAATCGCTCCGCCAGCGGGACCGCGCCTCCCAACATGCGCCACTGCCAATACTGTCCTTCCAGGCTGAGCAGATGCACCTCGTGAACGCTGTGCGCTTGATAACCGCGCATCCAGGCCGCATGTGATCCGGTATCGTAAGGCTCCAGCAGCAGGATGTACACGGGGAACGCTTCACTCTTGCCGATCTTGTGAACGAAGGTGGCGCGCTAAAACTGCCTTAATATAATCTTGCACGGTGCGGTCATCCAATTCCGCTAATTTTTTGATTACGTCAAAGGCAGCGGTTTCTTCTTGGCTCCACACAATATCTATGCGCCGGATCGTTTTCATAGCGATGTGTTCATAGGAGGTTGGATTTGCCCAGTAACAAGAGGCGCAAGTTTCCACTGATTTCAGATCGCGCCAGTTTGAACACTGCTCGCAGGTCCACGACTTAGCGCGGTTACACGATCCGCATAACAACATATATGCACTGGCCAGACGCTCGGCAGAATCTTGATCGCCTGCAACCTGATACGGAACTCGGTGATCGACTTGCAGATGAGCGGAATCATATTCTTCAAGGCAGATCGCGCACTGGTTGCCATATTCTTTGATCAGGCGATCTTTGATCTTTTTAGGAATCGTCTTACGTCCGCCGGTCCTGTCTTTCAAGATCTCTGCCGGATCGCCAAACTTATAGGCGCTGATTTTGCGACCATCGCTGCCTATCACACGAAATGAAATCAGCGGGACTCCCTGTTCACGCACATCTCGCGCCGCGCGTGGCGGATGATTGTATCCGTACACCGTTTTGAGTTCTTCGGTAGTGATATAGCCATACTCAAGAATGTGTTCGATCACCGTTCGGGGGCGCTTGCTTTGAATACGGCGCACAAATTCAATAAATTCAGGAGGAAGTTCTGGCTCAGTCATCGTGAGTGTTAAGCCCAAAGCGCCAATTGTTGGACCGCAGCGGATTTGTGTTTGATCCGCACCGACAGTGCAGGCGAAAGATAAAGCGACTCAAAAGTGACACTATCCCGGCCTAATAAGGTTGCCTGGCTGGATCGGCCCGCGTTAATTTCGAGATAACTCAGCCCTAAAGATTCCGGCAGTGTTTGCCCGTAGGTCTTGTGCCCCGTCCGGCCATCGTAACTCACGATATAGGAAATACTTCTTGAATTCAAGTCGTGCAAAGTCTCTACAAATGATTCAAACGAAAGCCCTTGTACATAACGCGGGTCTTGTTTTTGGCAGACTCCTTGATAGGGTGGGTCTAGATACACTATATCCAACGGTTGGACCTGGGCGAGCGCTTCTCGATAGTCTAATGACAAAAGCATTGTTTTTCCGCCAAGCAGTTTTGCCGTGAGAAGGATATTTTTCCGCATGGTTGCGGGGTGCATTCCTTGGCGGCGATGATCCGGGCTTTGATTGAATTCTCCATTGGCGTTATATCGGATCGCGGCCTTCACGCAGCGCGCCATGAGATAAAGCAGGTAATGGGGCTGGTGAGTCTTATTGAACTCAGATCGGATATAAAAATAATAATCGCTTTCCTGGTTCTGCTGAGCGAACCAAAGACTCTCGTATTGCTTCGCCAGAGACTCGGAGTCGGTGAGAATTTTTTTCCAGAGCGCCATGAGCGGCGCATTGATGTCATTGAGAACAAAACGCCGGGTTTTGTCATGGGTGGCGGCGGCAATCGAAACCGCGCCTGATCCGGCGAATGGCTCAATCAGGGTATCCACCTGATCGGGAAATAGCGAAATGATGGCTTGTGCGATCTTTCGCTTACTTCCCTGGTATGGAAAAGGCTGCGGAACGCTCATGGCATTCGCTCAAAATAACGTTATTTATCTGCGATTATAGCCCTGTCTCTACTCGCCCACCATCGGCAGGTTGATCGAGAGCAGCGCGCTCATGACCGGGTCGCTGTTCGGATCACAGGTGGCAGGGACAATACCCGCTGTTGTCGTCGCCAACGCAAAACCAGGGTTAAACGTATTCCAGGTCATGCGCGACAGTTCCCCGATAATCTGCGACGAGCGATCAAATTCCAGCCAATCACGCCCATACAACGCCGCGACAAAGACATACGCGCCCGACGGCCCGATCACGATTCCCGCGTCGCCGTGTGTATCATCGACCCAGCCATGTTTGTGGATCACACGCGTTCCGCCAGGAACGCCCGCCTCTAAAAAGACGCCGATAGTGTTTGAGTCCATCGCGTAGAGCATCTGGCGGCACTCCTGCGTGTCAAAATCGCCGGGGTAACGTTCGACCAACAGGCCGGTTCCATCCTGGGCGCACTGGTAAATACCCGCCAGCAGCCAGCCAAGTTCTTTGGGGACCGTCTGGTTATATGCATCCGGGCGGGCGCTGGTCTGATCGGCCCCGCTGCGGACGGTTCCCACTCCCACCGGGGGTTCATCCGGGTTGGTAACATACTGCCGCATGATAAACGTCCCGGTCAGGCCCAGGCTTTGCAGAAACGCCGTCACATACTGCGCGCCTTGCAAAGCATCACCGTCGCCAATGATTTCAAGCAGTTTGTTGGTGGTGATATTCTCGCTGCACATCATGGTATCGGCAACCAGAAAGGCTTCCTCTTTGCTGAGCGGCCCAACATGCCGTTGAAAATAGGCGGCGAGAATCGGGATTTTGGTCAGGCTCATCCCGCTGAACGCCACCCCGTCATTGACGGTAAAGGTATCGCCGCTGGTCAGGTCCATCACAAAGACGGAGGCGAGGTGATCGGTATAGGGCGCGAAGCCCTGATCCAGCAGGTAAGCGTGGACCGGCTGGCCGAGTGTATTCGCCAGCGCGCCCGGTGCGGACTGCGCCCCGGTCCAGGGTGCGCCGTTGACCACCACCGTATCGGGCGTGGGGGTCAGCGTCGGATAACTGAATTGGGTGAGCGAGGTCGCCGGGATGATGGACATATCCCCCGCGATTTCGATCACATCGTTAAATATCCAGCCGTTGCCGGTTGGTGATTCGGGCAGCGCGATCCGCACCCAGGGCAGGGTGGTATGGCGTTCAAGAATACGGTACGTCATGCCCGCCTGAACCTTGATGATCGCGGGATATTCAACCCCTGGCCCAAACCGGATATTCGCTTCGCCGAGCGTGGTGGCCGTCGGGCCGTTGATCGTCGGTGTGGCGGCGATGGTGCTGGCCGGGGTGGGCGAAGCGGCAGGCGGCAAGGCCGGATCAGGGGTGCCGCCGAGGGTGATCACTGGGGCGGGAGTCGCAGTGGGGATGTCTATTGAGTCGAAGTTACTGATTGTCGGGACCAGCGCCAGAGTGCCGGTGATCGTCACGAGGTCTTTAAAAACCCACGCCCCGTTGGGCGGATAGTCCAGTTTCAGCCAGGGGACCAGGCTGTGCCGCGCTAGCACACGGTATGGCGTCCCGGCCACGATCTCACCCGCGAGCGGGTAGTCAACGCCCGGCCCGGTGCGCAGATTGGCCGATCCCTGAGCTTCGGCATAGACTTCCGGCGCAGGGGTTCCCTGCGGGTGTGGGCTGCGTGCCATGCTCACCGGCACGGCCATCAGCGAGATCAACACCATCCCGATCACGATACTCAAGCTTCGACCACGCGGCGGCATAAGTTGGCTCCTTTGAGCTACAGGCCCTAGACAACAAAAAAAGCGATCTCGCTTTACAAGCTGCGGATCGCCCCCCATGAGTCTTGCTGGTGAGTGTGAGAGGACTCGAACCTCTAACCAATAGCTTAAAAGGCTACTGCTCTGCCATTGAGCTACACACCCACTGAACTGGGCACCAGTATATCATATATCGGCGGCATTTCAACGGCGACTTTTTAAGGAAAATTCTCCCCTGGCGGCGCGATCATCAGTCTTACGAGATAGTTTCTACGACCAGGATTTCATAGGGCCGGAGCATTAACCGCCCGGCTGGATCTTCACGAGCGGCAGGGACGGTCGAGAAGACCAGTCGAGTTCCAGCTTCTCCAAGATCGAATTGTCGCTTATGCGGCGACATATTAAACGCGACCAGGCATTTCTGATCGTGAGTCTCGCGCCAGAAGGCCAACACATTGCCGCGATTGCGGATGAGGCGCAAACTGCCGTGTCGCAGCGCCGCGTTCTGCTGCCGTACCTGGACGATGCGCCGGAAAAAATGCAGCATCGAATCAGGATCATGCCGCTGATCCTCGACGTTGATCCCCTGGGTATAATCGGGGTTAATCGGCAGCCAGGGCATCACGCCTGCGGGTGAAAATCCGGCATTGGGGGCGCTGCGCCACTGCATCGGGCTGCGGCAGCCGTCCCGGCAGATAAAATTCGCCGCGATGCTGAACGCTTCGTCGTGGTTCATGCCGTGTTTTTCGCGCAGAATATGATAATAGCGTGTGCCAAAAGTATCCTGGAACTGCTCGACGGCAGTT
>JACRBK010000724.1 GCA_016234525.1 Chloroflexota bacterium | reverse complement strand
TATTACATTGGCGCGACGCAGGGCGAAATTGAGGCAGCGGTTGAGACGGTCAAAGCCGAGGCTCAGCGTGATGTCGAATTGATCCACTCCTTTGAGACGAAAAACCCCGAAGGCGTGAAAGATGTTTTGCACCGCCGCTTTGGGCGCAAACGTCAAAAAGAAAACTGGTTTGGCCTGGGACAAAAAGACGTTTCCTGGCTGAAATCTCGCGGGGGAGATCCGCGCTAACCGGCTATGCCTCACCGCTTCCGTTACCGGCTGCCGATTCTGGTCGCGCTGATTGGGCTGGCGTTTGTGCTGCGTCTCTACCGGCTGGACGATGTGCCGCTGCGTGGAGATGAAGCCTTCGCCGTGCGTTATTGGGCCGATTCTCCGGGGCATGTGATCCACGATCTGGCCGAAACCGAACCGCACCCATTTGGGACGTTCTTCGGATTTTGGGCATGGAAACAGACCGCCGGAGATTCCGCCTTTGCCATGCGTTACCTGCCGCTGCTCGGCAACCTGATTGGCGCGGCGGCAGCGGCGGCGTTGGCCCGGCGGTTGTTCCGGCACGATGGCCCGGCGATCCTTGCAGCAGGGTTATGGGCCGTCCATCCATTTTTGATCTGGCACGCCCAAGACGTGCGAAATTACGCCATTTGGGCCGGGATCAGCCCGTTAGCGATGCTGCTGTTCTTGCGAGCGATTCAGAGCAATCGCTCCAAGTCCTGGGCGCTGTATGTGCTGGTCGAAACTGCCGCGTTGTACGTGTTTTTCTTAGAAGCCTTTCTTATTCCAGTACAGGCCGCGCTGCTGATCCTTCAGGGATCACCCCGGCCTGTGCTGCGCCGGGTGATCTTCGCCTGGATCATTATCGGCCTGCTGCTGATCCCCTGGTTCGCGCATTTATGGGTGGTCGGCCACAGCGGTTATGAGGGCACTACCCAAGAATCTTCTCCAGCTAAGCTGATTACCTGGTTTTTGCCCACACTGGCAGCCGGGCGCGATTTCGACTCGCCCTGGGATATGGCTCTGCCGCTGGCATGGATCGTAGTGGTGATAGGCTTGATCACTGCTCTTCCGCCTGCCAGAAAGATCGGGTTATGGGTGGCAGCATGGGGATTAATCCCCGCGATCCTGCTGCTCATCGCGGCAACACAGATGAGCATTTTTCACCCGCGCTACCTCATTGCCATCACCCCGGCGCTGATTCTGCTCATGGCGCGCGCGTTGTGGCCCGATGATCTGAAACAAAAACCGAGCGTATCAGCCAGCGCCACTATAGCGCGAATCGCACTGTTGGCGCTGGTCGGATCGGGCGTCTGGACGCTGGTAGATTATTATCGTGGAGAGAATGCCAAGTCACCCGACTGGCCTGCGCTGGCGGCCTATCTGGAGGCTCGTGTGCAGCCTGATGATGTGATTGTCCAGACCCAGGCCGATCCCGCTTTCCGTTACTACTACCGGGAGCCGGTCGAAGAATTCAGCCTGGAACCAGGGAAAGACATCACAGAGCAGTTTGCACCCGCGCTTGAAACGCATACCACTTTCTGGTTGATCGGGCGTTTGCCAGAGGCGGAAACCTATCTACAAGATCACCTTCAAATGATCAGCTTCCATACTCTATCCAACTTTAGTATTATGCAGTTCCGGCAGTGGATTCCAGAGAGCGAAGAAATCCAGACCCCGGTGGGGGTGACGTTTGGGGAGATCGCCCGCCTCAAGGGATACACGATCTTGGGGCCAGATGATGGTTTACGGGCGATCACCGTTCTGCTGTATTGGGAGCCGTTAGCCCAGAGCCAGATCGATTACCACGTATTCGTTCATTTGGTCGGCTCGCCCCGCGTAGACGGTAATCCACTGTGGGACCAGGAAGATCACGTGCCGCTCTACGGTGTTGCCAGTACGCTCACCTGGGATATTTCTTCGCTGTACCGCGATCCCTATCACTTGCTCGAAAGACCGGAGACTCAACTTGCCCCCGGGGTATATTCGATTCAAGCCGGGATGTATGATCCGGCTACGAATGACCGCCTGCCGGTGTTCGATCAGGACGGAACAGCGTTAGGAGATAGTTACACGATAGGAACCCTGGCACAAGACTAATGAGCCGGTCGTCTTCCCCTCTCCACCAGCAAAGCGCGCAGTGGGGAGGGGACTGAAGGGCGGGGCTAGTATGTATTCTGTGAGATCGTCTTGGTTTTTTACGGCGCTACTGGGGTCTGAGTGAGTGACTGTTCCAGCGCCGGATCAACGACGCTTTCTAGACTGATGTTGACCGCTTTGCCTTTGGTGAGCATCGTAGTCACTTTTTTGGCGTCACAGACAACATAATTAGGCTGCCGGGGGTAGGTCACTTCGTAGTGATATTCAATGTTGGGATCAACTTCAATTTCGATTTCTTTATTCTGATCTACTTTATAATCTCGGATATGACCAGTTTTCATATTGGTCAGAGAAATAGACGCCGTGCCACAGTCGGTTTCGTTTGAAAACCTGAGCATCGTTTTGTTTGCGCAGGCAGACAGCAGCAGCGGTAGTACGAAAAACAAGGCTAGAACTAGTCGACGTTTCATAAAGATTCTCCTGAGATTTGCGCTCTCGACGCCGCATTATAGAGGGCCGGGCGTTGAATCGCAAGGCTAATGCTTATAGGGGGTTATATGGCGAGTGCAGGCTGTGCCGTGGTTTTTGAGAATGAACTGCGAGTCATCGAACGTCCTCGCCCAATTCCCGCCGAAGATGAAGTGCTGATCCGGCTGCGGCGGGGCGGCATCTGCAATACCGATCATGAACTGATGCGGGGTTACAAACATTTCAGCGGCACACTGGGGCATGAGTTTGTCGGTGAGGTGATCGAAGGCCCGGCGGAATGGTTGGGGCGGCGTGTGGTAGGCGAAATCAATATAAGCTGCGGGATATGTGATATGTGCCACGGGGGGATTCCGACTCAATGCCGCGAGCGCAGAGTATTGGGAATCTTGAATTACGACGGCGCGTTTGCCGATGTTTTTCGACTTTCGCAGCGCAACCTGTGGCCCGTTCCTGATTCGATCCCGGATGACTGCGCCGTGTTTACCGAACCGTTAGCCGCTGCGTGCCAGATTCTCGAAATGGCGCACTTGCGCCCTGCTGATCGTGTTGTTCTGATCGGTGCAGGCAAATTGGGACTGCTGGCGGCGCAGGTGGTGCGCCTGACCGGGGTCGATTTCAGCGTCGTAGTGCGGCACGATACGCAGGCGGCGCGGCTGAAAAATTGGGGTATTCAGCCAGTACCGCGTTCTGCTGTGTCAGATGGCAGTGCCGATGTCGTGATCGACTGTACTGGCACAGCGGGCGGTTTTGCCGACGCGCTGGATATGGTGCGCCCGCGCGGGAGTATCATGCTAAAAAGCACCTATCATGACCTGCCTCAAGCCGATCTGACGCGCGTCGTGACGCAGGAAATTCACCTGATCGGCAGCCGGTGTGGGCCGTTTGGGGCCGCGCTGCGCCTGTTAGAGCAGGGATTGGTAGATGTTGCTTCACTGATTGAAGCCCATTACCCGTTGTCTGAGGCGGTGCGCGCTTTTGAACATGCCGCCCGGCCTGGAGCGCTCAAGGTACTCTTAACGCCGGGCTAATACGTGGGAGGATGGGCGAGACGTTTTAGATCGGTGGTGCGATTTTCCCCGGTCGATCATACCGGATGGAAATATTCTCATCTAGTGCCGGGAGGCTGAAATAGAAAGTCGTCCCAACCCCTAACGCACTTTCCAACCACATCTCGCCGCCGTGAGCTTCGATGATCCGTTTGGCGATGGACAGGCCTAACCCGGTTCCGCCGACGGAATTCGCAGTGGCGGCAGCACGGAAAAACTTGTCAAACACCCGTTTCTGATCTTCTTCACTCAATCCGTGCCCGGTATCTCGCACACTAGCTACCAGACAGATCGGCAGACAGCCTTCTTCATCTTCGCTTCTGTCAAGCGTGCAGGTGATCGCTCCATGTTCGAGATTATATTTTATGGCATTGGTCAACAGGTTGAGCAGCACCTGTTTGATCTTATCTCGATCTGCGTGGGCTTGACCGTGTAACCCGCGTATCTCAATCTGGATACCCCGTTCTGCGGCGCGCGGCTGCACAAATTCGACACATTCTTCGACCAGTTCATACAGATCAAAGATTTCGGTTTGCAGCCGAGATCGCCCAGATTCCAGCCGGGCCAGGTCCAAGAAATCCGTTGTCAGGGCCGAGAGTCGTTCGGTTTCCTCTTGCAGCGTATAGACGATTTCTTCGCGCATGGTCGCAGGCAAAGTCGGACGCAGCAGCAGCGCTGTGCTGGCCTTGAGCGCGGCCAGCGGCGAGCGCAATTCGTGGACCATTTCTGCGATAAAGTCACTTTGTTGGAACAATCGTGCATTCTGGATCGCCGTAGCGGCTTGATTTGCCAGGGCCGTGAGAGTATTCACATCGTCTTCGGTCCAGGAACGATCATCCCGTTTGTTGATCGCTTCGACCACGCCGATAGGTTTGTTTTGCAGGTTCATCGGCACTGCCAACAGGTTACGTGTGATGAGTTTGGTGGTTTTCTCTACACGGGGAAACCAACGCGAATCGCTGCGCACATCGGACACCAACACCGGCTCACCCTTCGTAAAGACCCAACCTGCCAGACTGCCCGTCATCGGAACCGGAATCGCCTCCATTTCGGCGCGAGTCAGGTTAGACGATGCTTCAAAACGAAGTTCGCCTGTGCTGGGATCGATCAGCAGAATGGATGCTTGCTCAGTCTCAGTCAGTTCGATGGCGGCTTCTAGAATCCGTTTGAGCAGGGCACCCAAATCCAGCATTGAGTTAAGTTGGCGGCTGATCTCCATCAGGCGTTCGTAACGACGCATCAACCGTTGATATTGTTCCAGGCTGATGTTCTCATCAGGTGAGGAGGGTGAAGTTTGCGCGCTCATAGTTCCGGCTCTCACTCGCTTTCGAAGGCTGCTGCAAGCTGCGGCAGTATCTCGATCACATCCTCATGAATCACGATCTCGGCCAGCGAGTCAACGGGGGTTTCACTAAGATTGATGAAGATCAACGATGCACCCGCTTGCTGAGCTATTAGCGGCAGTTCGGCTGCCGGATAGACTTCGAGTGATGACCCGACCACTAACATGACATCACATAACCGGCTTTCTCGCCGGGCATTGATCAGCGCCTGTGCCGGGAGTTGTTCTCCAAACAGGATGACGTTAGGTTTTAACGCATGTCCGCACTTTGGGCAACTGGGTAATAAGTCCGATTCCAAAAAACGTTTTATATATGGCTCAGCAGGATAAACCGTAAAACAGTGAATACAGGTCGCTTCGCGTAAGTGTCCATGTACCTCATAGACATTTTTAGAACCGGCTCGTGTATGCAGCATATCAATATTTTGAGTGATCACACTTTTGAGCTTACCCGCTGTTTCCATGTGGGCCAGGGCCAAATGCGCCGCGTTGGGCTGCGCCCCCAAGATTGTCCCGGCCAGCGGGCGAATCCATTCGTAAAAACGCTCTGGGTGATGTTTGAATGCATAAATATTAGCGACCTCTGCCGGGTTGAATTTTTCCCACAGGCCCGACTCTGCGCTGCGAAAATCAGGAATCCCTGAATGGGTGCTGATGCCTGCACCCGTTAAGGTCACCAAGTATTGGGCATGGCGCAGCCGTTCAAGCACCCTGCTAAGCGTTTCATTCGACATGACACAGAATATATCTCAAATGAGGCGGCAGTGCAGCAAGTTTCTGCCTCACGAAATAACAGCGCGTGCCAGCAGCACGCGCGTAGTTCATATTGTTTTTGACCCGGTTTCGGGTTATGCGCCCCGGCGGCTGGCGACTTCTTCCGCCAGTTTGCTAAACTGGTTGGCGACAATCGAATTCGGTTGGAACAATACAATTGGAAGTCCGGCTTCAGCCGCCTGGAACGCCAATTCTGGCGCGGGAGAGATGATCGCGGTCATCTCGTGGCTGAGAATCTGTTCTGCCTCTTGCCAGGGGACTTGCAGGCTCGACTGTGTACGATTGATCAAGACCACGCTGATCTTCGACGTTTGCAGCCCAATCTGTTCGACTTCGTGTAATACTTCGCGTGCCAGGGTCAAAGCGATCCGGTTAGGTTCTACCGTGAGCGTGAGTTGATCAACCTCTTGCAG
>JACRBK010000723.1 GCA_016234525.1 Chloroflexota bacterium | reverse complement strand
AATAATGAACAAACTCCCGCGTTTCTTTCAGCGGCAATATGATAAAATGAGAGGAGATTCGGGTTCAAGTAATTTTTAAGAAAGAGTTCTCTATGTCTGAACAGTCTTTAGTTTTCCCTGAGGGTTTTTGGTGGGGAGCCGCCGGGGCCGCTCATCAGGTCGAAGGTGGTAATATCAACAGTGATTCGTGGCTGCTGGAACATGTCCCCGGCTCGCCGTTTACTGAACCGTCAGGGGATGCGTGTGATCATTATCACCGCTACCCCACCGACATCGCGCTGTTAGCCTCATTAGGATTCAACACCTATCGTTTTTCGATTGAGTGGGCGCGTATCGAGCCGGAAGAAGGCGAATTTTCGTTCGCCGCGCTCGATCATTACCGCCGGGTGCTGGCCGCGTGCCACGAACATCATTTACACCCCATCGTCACGTATCACCATTTCACCTCGCCGCGTTGGTTCGCCGCAAAAGGCGGCTGGGAAAAACCGGAGAACGCCCCCCTGTTCGCCCGCTACTGCGCCAAAGCCACCGCGCACCTGGGCGATCTGATCGGCGCAGCCTGCACGATCAACGAACCGAACGTCGGCTTGTTGATCCAGAATATGGGTCACATGCCATCCGATACCATGCTGGCAAATGCTCCTTTCCGAAAAGCTGCCGCTAAAGCAGCGGGCAGCGACACGTTCGCCGCGTTCCCCAACTGCCAACAGGCGCTCGCGCGCGATTCATTCCTGAAGGGTCATACGCTGGCCGTCGAAGCGATCAAATCTGGGCCGGGGAATTTCCCGGTGGGGATCACGCTGGCCCTGTCGGATCACCAGGCCGTGCCGGGGGGCGAAGCCACGCGGGATCGGGTGCGGAGCCAGGTGGACGATATATTCCTCGATCTGGCGCGCGCAGATGACTTCGTCGGCGTGCAGACCTACAGCCGGACCCGTTATGACGCGAACGGCCCACTGGGGCCAGAAGAGGGAGTCGAAAGGACGCTGATGGGATATGAATTCTGGCCCGAAGCGCTGGAAGGCACGATCCGTTATGTGGCAGGGTATACCCACAAGCCGGTCATCGTGACCGAAAACGGCATCGGAACCCCTGACGATACCCGCCGCATCGAATATGTGCGCCGCGCCCTGGCCGGGGTTCACCGCTGCATCACCGACGGGATCAAAGTCGATGGGTACTGCTACTGGTCGATGTTCGATAATTTCGAGTGGTCGATGGGCTACCGTCCCACCTTCGGATTGATCGCCGTGAATCGCACGACGCAGGCGCGCACGGTCAAACCGAGCGCGGTATGGTTGGGCAATATCGCTCGCGCCAACATCTTGAAGGGGTAACCGCTTCACCCCCCCGCCGCAGCCAGGCGGGTTTTCGTAGGGGCGCCGCTTGCTGCGCCCGTTTTTTCCCTTCCCCCACCGCCTTCATGTTTCTATCGTTTCAGAACGCCAAAATAAAAGTTAAAGTTAATCTCAAACAAATTAATAACGCCGTATAAAATCTTCTGAATAAAGTATAAAATCCCTCTGCATAACAAAAAACTGTTGTATCATGATAATGAATTCCTAAAAAAAGAATTCAAAGTCAGGCGTTTCGACCAACCTCCGGCATCATTCTCCCATTACACCACCCGGAATGAATAAGTTCGCCTACGTTATTTTTATGGCATCTGCCACAACGCTGAAAGAGCCTTAGATGGATTTATCATTTCAGTCAGAAACCGATCAACTGCTGGCTGTGATCACCGTATTTCGTACCGAAGCCGCGCGAATCAAAACCACTATTGAGAGTCTCCGGCATGTTCTCACATTAGAACATAACGAGACGCGCCCGCTGCTAGCCGAGATCGATCAGGTCATTTTGCCCCAGTTAGAGCAGTTCCAGCACGAGTTAGAGCACACAGCCAACGAATGGTCAGAAATGGTGCGGCGCGTGCAGCAGGTCGAACCTTTGTTAGCCGGACTCGCGCGGCGCTTAGAGACTCATATTTCGACCTCCGCGCAGCAGATCTCGGATCAGAGCGAGCAAGCGGTAGCAGCGCTGTTGGCGCAGTTCAAGGCCAAGAATGCCCCAGCAAAACAGGAAAACAACGATGACACCCCCACCGAATGAAGCCCTAAACGCGATCCACGCCGCGCTGCAAAACAGCGCAGCTCAAATGAACGATACCGCCGCGGCGCTGCACGATGCTGCCGGGCGGCTGGATGAATGCCCGCTGTTTGCCCAACAAACTGCCGAGTTACAGGCGAGGATCGAGAATGCCTGGCTGCCGCTGATCGCCAACTTCTTGACGCAGATTCAGGTCTTGTCGTCGAGTGTGGATCGTTTGTTGCACACCGAAAGTGATCAATAAAAGAAAGGAATCTGCCTGACACATCTCGTATTGCCCGTTATTTATGCTTTGAGGTTCCAAAAGGAAGGTGAACGATGCCAAGATCTTTTCAAGTCGATGAAAATGAGCTGAGGCGAGTGGCGCAAATTTTCTGCCAATCCCTAGACACAATCGACCATCTTATTCGTGATCTGGAATGTAACGCCGATCAGCTTCGCTCAGGATGGATCGGGTTGGGCGCGGATTCGTTTTTTGACTTATT
>JACRBK010000722.1 GCA_016234525.1 Chloroflexota bacterium | reverse complement strand
GAGCGCCACTCTTTACTCGTCCTACGAGCGACCAGAGGCCCGCACGGCGGCTCTCTTACTGTTGATCGTGGCTGTCCTGGGGCTGTTGTATCTGCTGGTCGTGTTCACAGTAGATCGTGATCTGGCCTTTATCTTCGTGCGTCTGCGCTTTGGGGTCATCACGGCTTCCTATCTCACCTTCTTTGTATTCGCGCTGCAATATACCGGCTCAAACTGGCTGACGGCGCGCAAGTCTGGCTTGATCCTGATTGTTCCGCTGCTGATTCAGATTGTCTTATGGACCTACCCAGACGGTTTTTTTGCCGAATGGACTCTGGTGCGCTCCAACGGTTATAGTAGGGAGCGCATCACTTTTTCAATCGGGTATTATTTCCACTGGATATATAGCCTTTTATTCTATTTTTCCGGCGTGGCGATGTTGGTCAATTATGCGGCCAAAGTGGACTCCGAACGACGCAAGTTGATTACTCTGCTGGTGATCGGAATCATTGTCTCGCTGGTGACGGGTTCTACCACGTTCGCCATCGGGCCAGCGCCGGGTTTTCGGGTGACTCCGCTCGGCGCGAGCGTATGTGGGTTGTGCATTGCCTGGGCGGTGAATCGTCAGCGCGTGTTTCGTCTGCTGCCAGTGGCCTACGATGTCATTTTTCAGAGTATGCGCGATGCGGTGCTGGTGCTGGATAACTTTGGCCTTGTGTCGGAGATGAATCAAGCGGCGCACGCGATCTGGGGGGCAGCAGCCGACCAGTTCACCGGGCAGCCGGTGGGCCAACTGCTGCCAGACGTGGTCCCGCTGCTTTCCGATCCACCCGCCGATCAGTCGGGAATCGAGCTTAAAATTGTGCGGACGGATAAGACCGTCTATTACCACGCGACGGCTCATCCATTGGCACACCGGATGCAGCGGTCCGGTTGGTTAGTGATTTTACGAAATATCACCGGGCGCAAATCCGCGGACGAAGAACTGCGCCGGGCGTATCAACGCTATGATGAACTGGTCCGAAATGTGCCCGCGATGGTCTATATTTTCAGGATGCGTTCGGATGGTAGTTTCGTTTTTGACTTTGTGAGTGATCGCTGTCAGGAGATGAACGGGTATTTGCCCGCCGAACTGTATCAAAACGCTGATCTGGCTCTACTTCAGATTATGCCCGAACACCGCGCTGAACATCTTGCCAGAATTCGGCAATCGGCAGCCCGACTTACCCCTTTCCGCAGCGAAGTACTCAAAAATATCGACGGTAAATTGTGCTGGCGGCAGTATTTCTCAACCCCGCAAAGAGCGGACGATGGCTGCGTCGTCTGGCACGGTATCGAACTGGATATTACTGATCGAAAAGAGGCTGAAAATAAGGCGCTTGAGCTGATGCTGGAACGCGAACGCAGCGAGATTTTGCTGCGTTTTATTCGGGATGCGTCGCACGAGTTCCGCACCCCGCTGACGAATATAAAAACCAGTCTATATCTCATCGAGCGTCAGGACGACGCCGAAAAGCGCCGCTACAAGTTCAGCCGCATAGAGCAAGATGTGGATCGTATCACCGAACTGGTCAACGACCTTCAAACGATGGCCCGCCTGGACAGCCATTATGCTTATACCGCGACCCGGTTTGATCTGCTGCACACACTTCAGCAGATTTGCTCGCCGGTCAGACTTAAGGCCGAAACGAAAAACATTTCATTTGAGTGTATCTTCCCGGATCAGGCGTTGATCGTATCTGGGGATGAAAATGACCTTCAGCGGGCGCTGTGGGAAGTGATCGAGAACGCGATCCGTTTTTCTCCGGAAGGCGGCGTAGCGAAAATCGAAATGGTTCAGACGGGCACCAAAGTGAATATCTCGATTCAGGACACCGGGCCGGGCATGGATGAAGAAACACAACGCCATATTTTTGAGCGTTTTTACCGTAAAGATGAGGCGCACACTACCGTAGGTTTTGGGTTGGGGCTGCCCATTGCCAAAAAAGTAATTGAGACACACGGCGGAACCATTCTCGTCGAAAGCGCGCCCGGCGCAGGCGCGACGTTCAAGATCACACTGCCGCTCGCTGAGTGATCGTGAGCGTAGAGAACACAATCAATTTCTACCCAGGGCGCAGCCCTGCCGCGCCCCTACCAGGAGACCTATGACGATACCGATCCGTGTGCTGGCAGTCGAAGACGATCATGATATTGCGGATATGCTCGATATGTTTTTCAGAGACCAGGGCTGCGAGTTTTTCCATGCCAGCGATGGTCAAGATGCGCTCGCGTTGGTCCCACGGGTGATGCCGCATGTGATCCTGATGGACCTGCGCCTACCCGATATTGACGGCTACCATCTGACGATCCATTTTCGCAGCCAGCCGCGCACGGCCCATATTCCGATCTTGTTTGTCTCAGAATGGGGCAGCCGCGAAAAACGGCTCGAAGCCCTGGAATTGGGCGCGGCGGATTACATCGTGAAGCCGTTTGATCTGCATGAACTGATGCTGCGGACACAGAACGGGGTCGCCCGCGCCGCGCGCACCTATCTGATCGACGAACGCACAGCACTGCCCGGTGCTTTTTCTGCCCGGCGCTGGATCGACGCGGCCCGCACCGATCCTCATCAAGCGCTGCTCGAAGTCGCCCTGCTGCACACCGTCCCCTATTATCAGCTTTATGGTGAGGCCGCCGTGAGCGAGGTGCAGCAGAAAACGGTGCGCCTGATCATCGATGGGGTGAACCGCGAAGCGGATCCCGGCGATTTTATTGGCGCTTTGGACGAAGATCGTTATTTGATCCTGACCGCCTCGGCCTATGTTCAAGCAGTGGTTAACTGGCTCACCGCTGCCTTTAATGCGTTGCTGTCTCGTTGGTATTCCCCCATCGACTTTCAGCGCGGCGCCCTGAAGATCAATGGCGAGACTTTCCCGCTTATGTGCCTGTCCTGCCGGATCACGCCGGGCGAACGCCGCCGCGAATAGCCAGCTTTTTGCTGTTTTTGTCGTCTTTGCCGTCTTGCTGTTTATGCTATCTGCCCTCCGCAAAAAACAGATCAGCAGGCACGCCGACCACTTCACCATTATAATAATATTATCATTCATCATCGGCCTGATGGTTGTCCTGCTTGCCCGAAGGGGCGGTATGGGCTAAGCGCGGCGCGGTGAGCCTACCCATGACTAATGGGGGATCACACTGCCCGTTGAGGAGGCTATAATCATGTTTCTCGATAATATGTCGGTGGATGAACCCAACCATTGGCTCGTGACCTGGGCCTATGGCGGCGAAACGTTTGAAATGCTGCGGTCGTATGCTGAAGAAGTGCGTTATCCGGCCCGTGCCACCATTTTTTCCGAAGGTGATCCTTCCGACGCGATGTATTTGATTGTCGAGGGGATGGCACTGGTGACTCATATCGACGAAAACGGCGAAGAACGCACGCTGAGCATCGTTACCGAAGGCCAATCGTTCGGGGAAGTCGGCTTGTTGCTTGGACAGCCGCGCCATGCTACGATTGCTGCGGGGTTGGATATGCGGCTGCTCAAGATTACGCCCGCTGTGCTCCAACAGTTAGAAAAAGACAAACCCGGTCTGATGTTGACTGTCTATAAGACGCTGGCCCAAACCCTGGCTGACCAGTGGATGCGGGGTGCGCCCTGGGCCACCAAATCTCGTAAGGTGGGATGACAATGACTGCCGAAACTGAACAGATCACACAAGAAACTTCCGCAGGTGCCGTTCCCGATATTTTCCGTAAGCTGCTGCGTGCCCCCGATAGTCCCGATGAAATCGACGTGCCGATCAGCATCATCTCCGACATCATCTTTCGCATATTGTTTAACGAGGGGCATGTCACGCTGCGGCGCTTCGCAGAAGTGATCAAGATGGAGTTGAAAGTTCTCGACTCGATCTTGGAGCGAATGCAGTATGACCAGTTGGTTGAAGTTGCCAGCGCGGGATCGATGGGGCGTTTTAGTTATACCTATACCATCACCGATGCCGGGGGCAAACGCGCCCGTGATGCGTTTGAGCGCGGCCTGTATGTTGGCCCGGCCCCGGTCCCGCTAGAAAAATATACCCTGATGATCGACAGCCAGACCAACCAAAAACTTCATATCACCCCGGATGAAGTGAAGGCCGCGATCTCCCACCTGATTTTGCCCGAAGGTTTTCACCGGCGTATCGGCCCGGCAGTCAACGCGGGGACGTCCCTTTTTCTCTACGGGCCGCCCGGCAACGGTAAAACGACGGTGGCGCAGTCCGTCGCGGGCCTGATCGCGGGGGCTGATCCGGTCTGGATTCCTTACGCGATCACCATCGGCGGTTATATCGTCAGTATATTTGATCCTTATCTGTTTGAAGAAGTGCCGCTCAGCAAAGAGCAGCTTAAAGCCTACAAATATAATCCGCAGTCCGAAGTAGACCGGCGCTGGGGCTATTTTAGACGCCCGGCGGTGATCGTCGGGGGCGAGCTGCGCCTGGATGCGCTCGATCTGCGTTTTGATCCTATCGCTAAGTTATACGAAGCGCCGTTGCAGCTTAAAGCCAACTGCGGCATGTTCTTGATCGACGACTTTGGCCGCCAACAGATCAGCCCGTCCGATTTGCTCAACCGCTGGATCGTGCCGCTGGAATCCGGTTATGACTTTTTGCGCCTGCAAACCGGGCAAACGCTGCAAGTTCCTTTCCGGCAGCTAATCGTCTTCAGCACCAACCTGGACCCGCTGCAACTGGTCGATGATGCGTTCTTGCGCCGTATCCAGATGAAGGTGGAAGTCCCCGCCCCCGACGAGCGAATGTTTATCCAGATTTTTGCGACGATGTCTCAAAAACTGGGGGTGCCGCTCGAACGTGAGGGTGTGATGTATCTGCTGCAAAAATACTATCGCGAAACCGGGCGGCCTATGCAGTCCGTTCACCCGCGTGATCTGCTCAAGATCATTGTGTCGATGGCTGAATACGAGAGCATCCCGGCGCGCCTGACGCCGGAGACTATCGACAATGCCTGCCAGAGTTATTTTGTCGATGCGTCACGAACGGCCAACCTTTTGTCCACCCGTTCGTCGTCCGCCAAACCAGCGAAGTAGCGGCTAAGGCTGTTCATTTATCTCTATCTCCCAACCTCTCCCTACCCGCTTCACAGAGAGAGGTTGGGGGACACCACCTTCCCCGCCTATTTTGTTCCTCGCGTGTTACAATTTCTACCATACTGAATTGGCAAAAGTTACAGGATTCTCTCATGATTTGTCGTAACTTCTGGTTGTGGCGCGGCGGACTGCCGCTGATCGTTGGGCTGTTGATCGTGTGGGCGCCCGCCCAGGCAACAGCGCGGCCCTCGTCACCAGCGCGCGCTGCGCAGCCGGGCGTGATCCTCGTGGATGATCCGCCTTTTTCGCTGCCCTTTGCCAGCGATCCGGGGCCGACGACCTGGCTGTATGAACAACATTATGGCAACACCACTTCCGCATTTAATTATGGGAATGTGTGGTACGAGTTCGG
>JACRBK010000720.1 GCA_016234525.1 Chloroflexota bacterium | reverse complement strand
CACAGGCGGCGATGCTAAGGCGCTGCGCCTGCTGCTGAAGGCGATGGGCAAAAAAGGGCTGATCGAGGTCCACAAAACGCAAGACGGCTTAGGTTATGCGCTGATGCCGTTTATCGTCGGCTTTTATGAAATGCAAAATCCAGTCCTGGATGCGACCCTCGCCGGACTGGTTGAAACTTATTTTAAGCGGGCGTTCAAGTCTACCCTGAGCATTGAACCCGCCTATCACCGCGTGATTCCGGTGGGAGAGACGATCCCGGTCGGGATCGAAGTTCAGCCGTTTGAGAGCGCCGCCGCGATTGTCAACCGTGCGCAAGCCTGGGGTGTCGTTGACTGCATCTGCCGCAAACAAAAAGCGCTGGTCGGTGAAGCGTGCGAACATCCTGTCGATGTGTGCATGGTGTTCAGTTCGGTTCCCGGCGCATTTGATCACAGCCACGATGTCAAAGTACAGACTCGCGAAGAATCGTTAGCGACGCTGCGCCGTTCAGCAGAGGCCGGGTTGGTGCATACCGTCGGCAATCACCAGAATCACGAGGGCTATATTTGTAACTGCTGCACCTGCTCCTGTGGAATTTTGCGCGGCGTGGCTGAGTTGGGAATTTCGAATGTCGTGGCGCGTTCGGCGTTTGCCGCCCAGGTGAATAACGCCGCGTGCATCCGCTGTGAGGACTGTATTTCCGCCTGCCCGTTTAGCGCACTGGCCCTGGTCGATGGTGATATTCAGGTAGATCGGCGGCGCTGTGTGGGATGCGGTCAATGCGTGTTGGCGTGTACTCAGGGCGCGATGTCTCTGGTCCGCCGCCCGGAAGCCGAGATCAAGCCGGTCCCGGAGACGCTGCGCGACTGGCAGATCGAGCGTGCCGCCGAGCGTGGTCAAGATATGTCCGGCATGTGGTGAGTCATTACAATGCGACTGATATTGATCCGGCATGGAGCCTCAACCCACCCACTGCGCAGCATTATTGCACGAAGGTTCAGTTGTCCTGGCCTAATTGACGAAGGTACGGCAGAGGAGTTGTCCTGACGGATAGCGTGTTAGCGGTCGGCTGAACGGCGGACCAGCCATTCATCGGCCAGAAAAATCATGATCTTGGTAACAATAAAAACCAGGGCTAACACCAGCACACCCTTATATGGGTTGGTCACGGCGACATAACGCGGCTGCACATTGAGAATCAGTGCGCTGATCGCAACATGATTCGCCAGAATTGCCCCGGCAGCCAGGATAGGCAGGGCCAACCGGCGCGCCCAGGAGATTAACAAAATTGCCAGCAGCAGCGCCTCATACCACAGATAGGGGTGCGGGCGGCTGAGCGAGCGGTAGCGAAAGGCGATTTCATCAACCATCTCACGGGCGGCGCTGCTGTTGTGCCAGGGAGGACACATCGCGGCGCGGATGTCGCGGATAATGGGCGTAAGCTGGTCTGCGCTCATACCCGGCTGCTCAGCGAGCAGCCAGTCTCGATCCAGATACCGCTGAACTTCGTTTGCGGTCCTGGTATCCATATTGGCACACTGTAGATCGCTCGGTAGTATCACATAGTCCAGATAGTGCTGCCCTGACATGACTAGAAAATCGTTCGCTTCTATGAGGACCAACCGGCCATAGTCGATGGGATGGGTCATAATCAGTTCGCGGTAGGCCCTGGTATATAAACGCTGAGCCTCTGCCAGACTGCCGGTTTGTTCGATCAGACAGCGCGTGCGCTCGACGCCCTTCCGGGGATCCGTTATGCCGCAGCGCTCGGTGAGTTCAATCAGGCGGGCCGACGCGGGGCCGTTGTCCGCGTTGAGCAGCCCGGAACGGTAGACCGGCCCAGCGATCATAACATCGCTGCCGGTATCTACTTGCAGCCGGTTGAGCGCCACCCGGTTGAACAGCATAAAGACCATCAGCGCCAGCCCAAAACCCGCCAGGACCAGCCCCGAACGCCACCACGAGCGCGTCGATAACAAAAACAGCACGCCCAACGGGACGATCAGATAACGCCCGACCGGGCGCGTCAAGATCAGCGCCGCGATGGTCGCCCCTAACAGCACATCACCCGGCACAAAGCGCCGCTGCGGGCGGCGTTGGATCTGGATCAGAAGCAGCGCAAAGGCGAGGCTGAGCAGAAATATATACAGGGGTTCGGTAGAGGTGAAATTATACAGAATCCCGGTTTGAGCGTCGCTGATCACCATCAGCGCCACCAGAAAACCCAGCGCGGGGCTGTAGGGCCGCAGCCCCACATAAAATAACACGCCCTGCGCGGCGGACAGCAGCAGTTGAAAGCCAATCAGCACGTAAATGCTGCCGAGCACATAATGCGTCAGGTAGATCAGCAGGGGATACAGCGGGTAAGTGCCATCCAGCACCAGCGGGATGATCAGGTCTTTATACTGGTAGGCGCTCAGAAAATAATCGTAGGAGTCGGCCCCGTGCGCCGGCGGATAGGCGATCAGGAAAACCAGCGCCCGCACCACGCCCAGGCCGAACAGCAGCCCAATCGTATAGCGTGACGCATACAACCGCCTGAACCGCTGCTGCCACCGGATCAATTGGGGAGAACGCAAGGCTGAACGCCGGAGGATAGGTCCAAGAAAAGACAGCGGACGGGTAGTCTTCATGATTACTCGTCTTTAGGTGGTTTCTGCAAACTCGCCTGTATTTGTTCTCGCCGCCGCACCAGAATCTTGCGGGCTGTGATGATCCAGGTCGTGGGCGAAAGCAGCATCAACCGCCGCCACCAACGTACCACCGGACGCCGCAGCCCGGCCAGGGCATATTCACCTTTACGACGGCCCCAGGTGACGGTATAACTTGGTTTGATCGGAACCGCTGACCATTCGATGATCGAGGCGGCCCAGGTCAGCCCCGCGCCGAATCCGGTGAAAGCGATCAGATCGCCGGGCCGGATGCGCCCTGCCTCCATCGCTTCTGCCAGGGCAATTGGGATCGACGCGGCGGAAGTATTGCCATAGCGCACAATGTTGCTGTAGACCCGGTCTTCGGAGATTTTTAACGCTTTGGCGATATGGTCGATGATCCGCTGATTGGCCTGATGCGGGATGATCAAACTCAACTGGTCTGGGGTCAGGTTGAGCGGGGCCAGCGCTTCTTTGATGCTGTCTGCGATCACGCGGGTGGCAAAACGGAACACACCTTTGCCATCCATATAAATCCGGTTGGCCTGGTGCAGCCCATCCTGCAAATAGGTATCGCGGCTGTTCGGGGTGGGCAGCGTCAGCATATCCCACCCTGAACCGTCAGAATGCAGCACTGTGTTAAGCACGCCGCCAGGGACATCACTGCCTTGCAGCACCACTGCGCCCGCGCCATCCCCAAACAGGATACACGTTCCCCGGTCGGTCCAGTCGGTCACGCGGCTGAGCGTTTCCGCGCCGATCACAATTGCCGTCTGGATCGTCCCGTGCTGAATCTTCCCGGCGGCGATGTCCAGCGCATAAACGAACCCCGAACACGCCGCTGCCAGATCGAATGCTCCGGCGTTGGTCGCGCCGAGCAAGTCCTGGACCAGGCTGGCTGTGCTGGGAAAAGAGTGTTCGGGGGTCGCCGTTGCCACAATGATCAGATCGATCTCGCTGGGCAGCAGATCAGCCACGTCCATCGCTTTTTGCGCCGCGCGTGTCGCCAGACTGGTCGTCGTCTCGCGCTGATCCGCGATGCGCCGTTCCCGGATGCCGGTACGAGTAAAAATCCACTCGTCGTTGGTTTCAACGATGGCTTCCAGGTCCGAATTCGAAAGCACCTGGGCAGGCACTTCCATACCCCATCCGACAATGTGCGCGAACCGTTGGGCGCGCGGCTTGAGCGTATGGGCAGTACGGCCTGGATGCAGCCGGTAAGGACGTGGGCTGTTGTCAATCTTCATGAGGTACCTAGCCGGTGTATTTGCTTAAAATGATCACCGAGTTATGTCCGCCAAAACCGAATGAATTGCTCATTACGTTCGTAAGTTCGGCGGTCACGCCGATATTGGGCGTATAGTTCAGGTCACATTCAGGATCAGGATCGTGCAGGTTGATCGTTGGTGGGATGAACTGCTCCACAATCGCTTTGGCACAGAACACTGCTTCCACACTGCCCGCCGCGCCCATCAGGTGTCCGATTACCGACTTGGTCGAACTGATCGGCACGTTATAGGCTTGTTCGCCAAATACGGCCTTGATGGCGCGGGTTTCGCTCACATCATTGAGTTGGGTGCTGGTCCCATGCGCGTTGATGTAGTGAATATCTTCGGGCTGCATCGCGGCAGATTTTAACGCGCGGCGCATCGCTTCTTGAGCGCCTTCGCCGTTTTCCATCGGGGCCGTGATATGGAACGCATCGCACGACGTACCATACCCCTTCAATTCGCAGTAAATCCGCGCGCCGCGTGCTTTGGCGTGTTCCAATTCTTCCAACATCAACACACCCGCGCCTTCGCCCACCACAAAACCATCGCGAGTCCGGTCAAAAGGACGCGAAGCGGTGGCGGGATCATCGTTGCGGCGTGAGATGGCGGTCATATTGCCCAGGCAAGCAATGGTCAGATCGATCATGGCGGCGTCGGAACTGCCCGCCAACATGGCCTGCGCCGATCCCCGCCGGATCATCTCATAGGCTTCACCGATGCAGTTGTTGCCGGTGGCGCAGGCGGTTGAGATCGACATATTCGGCCCGCGCAGCCCAAAATCAATAGCGATTTTGCCCGCCGGGCTGTCGGGCAGCATCATCGGCAGCAGTAAGGGGCTGACCGTGCGATGGCCTTCGCTCAGAAATTTTTTGATGCCGTCAAAGACGGTCTGGAACCCGCCGATGCCGGTCCCAACCAGCACGCCGATCTGAAAGGGGTCTTCTTCTTCCATTTTCAGGCCCGAATCATCAAGCGCCTGTTTGCTGGCGAGCAGCGCCACCTGGGT
>JACRBK010000734.1 GCA_016234525.1 Chloroflexota bacterium | reverse complement strand
TGTGCGAATGTCGCGTAGTTTCCCCTCGAAGTAGATCTCTCCTTCGGAGGGTTTGAGCAGCCCCAGCAGCATCTTTGCTAATGTGGTTTTTCCGCTGCCCGACTCACCAACAATCGAGACGATTTCGGCTTTTTTGAAGCTGAAATCCACCTGATCAACGGCGACAGTCCTCTGGGCTCCAAAACCGAAAACTTTGGTAAGCCCTTTGCCGCTCAGTATGTCTGTATCAGCCTTCATTCTTGTAAGCCTTTCTTAGGTCTTCTTCCGGTATGATGCAGCGATAGGCACGTCCCTCACCAATATCACGTAGATTGACCGAAACTGCCCTGCATTCTGGCATGACAAATTTACAGCGATCCGCAAACCGGCATCCAGACGGCGGTTTTTTGAGATTGGGCGGGGTGCCAGGGATAGCCGTCAGCTTGACATCCCGCAGGCCTGCTTCTGGTACGATGATAGACCCCATGAGAGCCTTGGAATAGGGGTGGATTGGGTCGAAGATAACCTCGTCGACCGTACCCTTCTCCACAATCTGCCCGGCATACATGACCATGATATCGTCGGTGACGTGGTAGAGCAGGGGGAGTTCGTGCGTGATAAAGATCAGCGCCTTGATGATGCCTTTTTCCATCAAATCCATCACCATCTTGATGACCATCTTCTGGGAGGTCACATCGAGCGCGGAGGACGGCTCATCGGCGATCAGCACTTTGGGGGACAGAATCACCGAGGTCGCGATCACGGTCCGCTGCTTCATTCCACCAGATAGCTCAACGGAATATTTTTGCAGCACTTTCGGTGACAGCCCCAGCAATTCGAAACGCTCGCTGGCAAGTTCGTAGATTTCTTTCTTGGTGGTCTCTGGATGATGTGCCTGAATGACATCCTCGATGAAGTGGATGACCTTTTGTGTGGGATTAAGTGCGTTCATTGCTGCTTGGGGGATATAGGAAATTTCGTTTCCTAAGATGGTTTTGCGAACGTCATCCGGGGCCATTCCCGTAATGTTTTGCCCGTCGACAATGATTTCCCCGCCGGAATAGTGCAGCGGCGCAAAGTAATAGCCCATCAGACTGAGTGCAAGCGTAGATTTCCCGCAACCTGATTCACCAGCAATGCCTAATGATCTCCCTTCTTCAACCTTCAGGGAAACATGATCAACGGCATAAACGTTTTCCCGAAACCGGGTGATATAATTTGTTGTTAGTTCATTGACTTCTAACAGGACTCTTGACATACGATCACTTATTCCCTCAATGCTGGATTGAACACCCGGTCAAGGCCCGTATTCATCAGGTTCATCGAGAACGAAATCACCGCAATAACGACGATCACTGGGAAGTATGCCCACCAAATGCCCATGATAGGCGCCTGGTAGATCATCGCCCAACTCATCATCAGCCCCAGGGTGGGGACGTCCGTCGTTCTGGGTCCCAGACCAAGGATGGACAGCCCGGCCTCAGTCAGGATGCCCTGCGAAATTTGCAGGATCAGTGCCATGACGACATACGAAGCAATATAGGGCAGAATATCTGTCAAAAGGATGTAGGCGATAGAATGCCCAGATAGTTTTGACAGGTTAACATGATCACGGTTGCGAAGTGAAATCACCTGCGCGCGCACCGCCCTGGAAGTCCATGGCCAGGAGGTTACCCCGATGACTACGGCGACGGTGTAGGCTCCGCGTTGGTCCTGCCCGATGCTGAATGCAATCAGGATCGCCAGCATCAAAGGCGGAATGACGGTGAACAGGTTGTTTAAAAACCCGATCAAATCGTCAACAAAACCGCCCAAGTACCCGGAGAGCAGCCCAAAAACCAGGCCGATAGAGGTCGCAATAATCCCCGCCACAAACCCGATGGTCAGAGATACACCGGTGGCTTTTACCAGTTCTGTCAACACATCACGACCGAAGTTATCTGTTCCGAGAGGCAGCAAGCGAATATTGGGCACTTCGCCGACATTCACATAGTCGGTTTGGTCGATGACATCCTTTTCCTCAAGCACACCTGTTTCTGAATTTACAGCGGCGACAGTCGCACCTTCGGTGGCGAGCAGCCCATCCAGTGCGCTGTTGAGACGGATGTAGTAATTTCGATCGGCATTCGTCATGCCGGGGATGCGTGCGGTGGGGTCAAAGGTGTTTTCCCACAGTTCGAGGAGGTTAGCGGTATCCTCGATATCGATCTTATTGGGGGGGACGCCCATGGCGACAAGCCATTCCTGCATCGCCAGGCGATCCTCATGGCTCAGCTTACTGGCAATTCGTCGGGCTGCTGCCTCATCCAAGATCAGGGTGTACCGGGGGGAAAACTCGATGCTGTCGTACACGTTCACATAGATCCCTGGGGGAAGGAACGTTCCCCGGCTGACTATATCCAATGGTTCGTCTTTTATGAACAGGGGATAAATCACCACTGTCAATACTATCGCCATGAACATCACAAAGCCGACGAGAAATTTTCCTGATCGAAAAACCTGTCCAATTATATGTTTCATGGTCGTATCTCCGCCTATTCGGATTGAGCAGCTTTAATGCGTGGGTCAATCAGCCCGTAAAGGATTTCAAGGACAAAGAACGCGACCAAAGACATGATGGTAATAATCAGTGTCGTTGCCGAAATCAGCGGGTAATCGCCCCCTCTCACGGCTGTTAAAATGGTAGAGCCAAGCCCCGGATAACTGAAGATAATCTCAGCGAACAGCGCACCGCCCACCATGGTCCCGATAGACTGTGCCAGTCCCGTGATCTGAGGCAGCATCGCGTTTCTGAAGACATACATGATAATCTTGCGGTCTTTGACTCCCAGGAAACGCGCGTACTTGACGTAATCCGCATTCAACTCATAGATAGCCATTGACCGCATCCCTATCGCCTGGCCGCCGATGGTGATCAACACAATCGCCCAAAACGGCAATTGATAATGAACAATGACCGACCATACAAATTCCCAACTGTTATTAGGAATCATGTCGAAACCATAGCCGCCGGACGTGGGGGCCCATTTCAAGCTGACGCCGAAGATCACCAGTAAAATGATCGCCATAGCGAAGGCGGGTAAATTGCTAAAGAAAATGCTGATGGGCAGAAGAACGTTGTCAAAGCCCTTCCTAAGGTAAGCTGATAGCGCACCGAGGGTATTCCCTAGTATCCAACCGACAATGATCGCTGGAAATTGCAGCGCAACCGTCCACCAGATGGATGATTTGATGACATCCGCCACCGTTCGAGGGTACTGGCTGATCGAGTAGCCAAAATCGCCATGAAAGACATTCCGAACGTAGATGATGAACTGCTCTAACATAGGTTTATCAGTGCCAAACAATTCCGTGTATTGCTCATACACGGCTTGAACGCCAGTAGCATTGGACATGCCCTGGGCCATCCTGGCCACGATGCCTGCCACGGGGTCTCCCGGCATCATACGAGGCAGAATGAAATTCAAGATGAATGCACACTGCAAAGTGATAACGAACCAGACTATCTTCTTAAGGTAATAGTTTCGATACGCTTTCAACACAGCGCTCCTCAATAAATTTGATGGAAGATATTAATGAGGTAGCAATCACCTCGAGGGCTCAGTCCTGGTTTTAGGTTCCAATAACTGGGTCCAGTGGGATGAGGTGATTGCCACCTGCATGGTTAGTTGTTTATGGGTTGACCAGTACCAGGTTATAGAGACCGGCAACACTCCAACCATCCATCAAGTCGAGCGGTGGTACAGGCGGGTTGGTACCATCACCATCAAAGGGGAAGTTGGTCCAAACGCTTTCGTTCACCGTGTGGAAGGACTGCGGGCGGTACATCAACGTGAAGGAAGGAATGTCGGTCAGGTAAATGCGGACTAATTCCGTGTACATTTCCTTCAGCGCAGCAGGGTCAGTTTCTTGCGGAATAGCCTGGATCAGCTCATCAGCCGCAGGATTGGAATAACCACCCCAGTTGCCGTTCCAGTTGCTCGTCATACCGTTGAATTCGGAACTGAGCATTTTGCGGATACGGCTCCACGGCTGCGTCGGGCCAGCACCATCGCTCCACATCATGAAGATGTCATAACCTTCGGGCAGCGGGGCATCTGATTTGGTGACAACGGTCTGGTATACGGACCATTCGGGGAAATTAGTTGTGATGTCAATGCCGATTTCTTTACCGGCGGCAGCAACAACTTCAATTGCAGCCTGCCAGTCAGACCAGCCATTGGGGCAAGTTGCGATATAGGTCAACTTCTGACCATCTAATTCACGCCAACCGTCGCCATCACTATCAACAATGCCAGCTTCGTCGAGGATAGCATTGGCGGTTTCGATATCGTTGCCAGCCCACTGAAGCTCTGCAACGGCATCATGGTCATAGAGTGCTTGCTCACCGGCGGTCGGGTTCATCAGGGAGCGCGGAACCTGATCAAAGGTGGCGGATTGGTTGGTCATGGCGTTGGCGATGATGGTGGGGTAGTCTACTGCAATCGCGATAGCGCGACGCACTACGGCATTATCCAGACCATACGAATTCAAGTTGAAAAACGCGGTGGGCAAGCTGGCGCCAATACCGTAGGGAGCTTCTGGCAAGTAAGTGGAGATAGGAAGCCCATTTTCCAGCCAAAAACTCTGGACATTGGAATTGAACTGCTGGCTGATGTCTACTTCACCGGCCTGGAGCGCGGTTGTACCAGCCGCATTGTCTTTGAAGATAGTATGGGCAAGGTATTTCGGCGCCGGCAGTTTACCCCACATACTTGCATCTTGTCCCCAATAGTTGTCATCACGAATGAGGACAACCTTGGAGTCATCAGCAAAGAATTTGTAATAGGGACCGGAGGCAACGACATCTTCAGCCGGGTCAGCAAGTAATGCAGTGGCATCACCACCGACGCGCTCTTCCAGTACCTGGGTCCAGGCTTTCTGGACGACGTAGTTAGTGCTCACATAAGCCTGAACAAGCAGCGGATTGACTGTAACGCCTGCATCATTCAGCTTCGCCTGGATGACGACGGTTTGTGGATCAGTTGCGACAATATCTGCGATATAGTCAACATTGGCTGCCGCCGTCGGGGTATTGTATTTGACATGGGTTGCCCAGGTATAAGCTACGTCTTCCGCCGTCACCGGGGTGTCATCGCTCCAGTGCGCAGCCGGATTGATGGAGAAGGTGAGTTCGGTACGGCTGTCGTTCCACGTATAAGGACCGTCAGCCAGTAGAGGATAGACCTGCCCGTCGAGCATGTTGTACAGGTAGGGGGTCTCAAACATGAGGACACGGGCGTTGTCCTGTTGTGCGATAGCCATTGCGTTGTTGTTGCTGTTCGAGTACGGATTCCAGCCAACAACTGAACCCCACTGCTGCCCATTGAAATACAGGGTTTCATTGCGTGGCAATGTATCCTGGGCGACTGACGGTGAAGTTGTACCCGTTATCAACATTACGAGAAGTAGAGCGACAATAGTAAAACGGTTAAGCTTCATTGCTTGTATACTCCTGGAAAAATAAATAGTACATCCAATAGATATCCGGCGACCGTGGGTCCTTTTACACTGAACTTTGCAAGCGTCTTAGGTCTTTGTCCACCACCTCCCTCCATCCTTAAACACAAGAGGCTTATTAATAATATGGTGTGAACTCATAAAATAATCTGACATTAAGCAACTTTGCGATGTATATAGATCCGAACGATTAGATTTGCTCGTCACGATTTTCCCGCGTATTCAAAGACTATACCCCGAAGAATAGCATAACGAGGTTCCCGATGCAAAGGAGCGGCGAAGGGAGCGGGTATAAGTAAACTAGACATCAGTCAATGTCCTTCTTGTCGTTGAATCTCCTTGTAAATATAAGAAACTCGGCGTTCAAAACGTTGCAATACCAGGGAATGCTCGGTCGGTTCTCCTTTCTCATTAATTCTCATTAATGCTCCTGGCGCATCGGTGTTAAAAATATGAGAGAGGATGTCTGAGTTATTAAAGTACCACCGCCCCGCACGATTCGCGCACGATTAATTGGGTGGGCAGCATCACCTGATGGGGGCCACTGCCAGGATCTTCGATCAAATCGAGCAGGATGGATGCCGCCATTTGTCCCTTCTCCTGCACGGGATGGCACACAGTAGTAAGCCGGGGACTGAGTTGGCTGGCGGTCGGTAAGTCGTCAAAACCAATCAGGGCAATATCATCTGGGACGCGGATGTGGGTTTCGTGCAGCGCTTGTAAGACCCCACGCGCGGTAATGTCGTTCGCTGCAAAAATTGCATCAACATGCTGTTCCACGAGCTGTCTTGTGCCCAAGTACCCGGCACTGTGCGAGAAATTACCCTCGACGATGAGCGCCTGATCCACTGGAAGACCGGCAGTGGCTAGTGCACGCTCATATCCTCGGACCCGATCTACACCGTCAGCAATGCCCAGGTTGCCGGTAATGTGCCCGATACGTCGTCGTCCTAGCGTGATCAGATGACTTACGGCGTTGCACGCCGATGTCTCGTTATCAATCGAAACGAAGCTGATTTGATCGATATGACTGCCCGGACGCTCAACCATGACGAAGGGAACGCCACTGTTGAGAAAGTAATCAATGAGCGGTTCATCACTTGCAGCCGAGGCGATAATGACTCCATCCATCAGGCGACTAGTCACAATACGCCGGTAGAAAGTCTGATGCTCTTCCTCGCTTTGAACAAGCCACAGCATCATGGCGTGATCGTGTTCGGTGGTCATTCTGGAGATACCTTGCAGCAGCGTCGGGAAATAGAAGGTATCTTCAAAGAAAGTGAGTGGCGCTAACGGGATCACCACACCAATCGCATGTGTGCGTCGGGTGACCAGTGCTCGTGCTGCCGGATTAGGAACAAAACCTTCTTGAGCGATAACCGCTAACACACGCTGACGAGTTTTCTCTTTGACCCCTGGAGCGTTGTTGATGATGCGGGATACAGTTGACCGCGAGACGGCAGCCTTTGACGCGATGTCTTCAAGGCTTTGTGGTCGTTTGGTCAAAGTAGTAGTTGATTTCACAGCAGCAACAACATTTTTTTGAGCTTTTTCTATTTGGGAGCGCTCTCAAATTCTCTAATATCATTATTGTCGGATTTTCAAAGGTTTGTCAAGAGGGATCGTTAATTTGATCAAGGCAAACGCATCAAAAGTAGGAGAGGATCTAAAACAGGGCGTCACCAAGAGACGAGCGGGGACGATGAACGAGCAAACATCCAACAGCCTGGAAGAATACTCTGGCGATTTGCGCGATCCGCGTATCGAATGACGTTCTATCGCATATTCAGCTTATTAGAGGCAAATATGTCGTCCATGGTCCGAGGTGAAGAGTCTGCGCGAGCGACCGAAAACGCATGACAGCAGCGGTCAAGCGTGCATGAACCCATTGTGTAATATTACAAAGGCACCGGTCCGGCAATCCACCTGCTGCGGTGGAATTACCGACAATCCATTCTGCCCAGAGTTGGCAAAAACCAACCCCCAATCCTATCTTTTGGCAGGTGATCGCCTGTTTGCTGCCTGATATACTGTGCTCAGTTACGGAATACAGAAAGGTGGTTAACATGCTTGCTCCAATAAATCCCGAAGGAGAACGCATTCGCGCTCAAGCCATACTACGCTCGTTTACGGACTACAGAGAGGCAGTTAACCTGTTTGCCCCAATGAGTCCTCAGGACGAACGAATTAGCGATCAGGTCGAAACAGCTAAAGTCGCTGCCAATGCCAACCACAATAAGCGTCGGTCCATCATGCAGGTCTTCAAAGCGATCAAGCTGAACCGCCGTCCCGTGGTTGATGAATCCGTTCAGCCACTCGCTTATTCGCCTCGACAGGTTACTACATCTGGCTGCTCGGAGTGATCGTGTGCAGCGGTAGCGCTGCGAGCTTCATAGTCAGTTCCCTCGGTTTAGTGTGACAGGAATGGCTCTCCTACGCTAAATGGTATAATGGTATCCTGGCTACTTCACACATCCGTTTGGAAGTAGGCGAAGAAATCTGGTTGAATTGAAGTGTAGATTGGCAAGAATACACAGATGCTATACACTGACCCGGTTTGTGACCGGGTCAGTGTCGTGAAAAGACCTGTGGCCTTTCCTGAAAATGGAAAGGCGAGGGTGAAATCGCGTGGTAAGTGCGGGCCGGCGCTTTTTGCGACAAAGGCGGCCTGGCAAGCCCGACTTGAAGCAAGACCAAGCAAAAAAAGGCGCGGCCCGTTAACGGTTCCGGGTAGGTTACTTAAGGCGGCGGGCAACCACCGTTCCTGATAGATGATCACCACTCTCCGGCATCGGAGAGCACAGTACGCGGCTTATAGATCGGCTTGGGTTTCTTTACATCCGCCAGGACAATCTTTTTATCTCATCCCGAAGCATTATTTGTTCTGTATCAATACCAGATCAATGCCGTGCACTGTGCAGTGTCCATCGCCACAAGCTACAAATTAGCATCTCGCGCAGTAGTAGTGTCCCGGCTATAAATAATGCTGCATGGCTCAAGTCCATCCGGGAAATATAGCTTACAATGGGGCCCAGGGTCGCAATCGACAAAATCCTCGTATAATTCAGTTGCCAGGTTCCCCCCTGCTCCACAGTCAAAAACGCTTCTGTAACAGCAATCTCAAACAGCCAAATAAGCAGGACTACAGCGGTCGCAGTTGACAATGCAGCGCGAATCGAAGGGGCTGCTGTGCCCGATGCCAGTGCTGCCACGGCCATCAAAGCATAATGCTGCATACGGTCCAAAATAAATAACAGACTGCCCAAAACTGGCATGATAAGCAGAACACCACATAGGCCAAGCTCATACCAACCGCTGGTTCGCGTTATACCGACTGGAATCAGCATCAGACTGGTGATTCCCACGCCTGCCGATACACACATCAACAGGATGCTCATCACATATGTCAGAAACCGAATGTGCCATAATGCCCCGCTGGCCTTTCCGAGCAAAATCGTCCTCATATCATAGGGGACAGTTAACAAAGGCTCCCAGCTCAATTTCGTACGCTCCTCCACTACAATAGGTCCCAGGGTCAGAGCGAGCGCCAAAGTAAAAACAACCAGGGGAGGCACGAAAAAAAAGAGCACGTTATTAACATACAGGATGCCTACGATCCCCAATAATAGACCGATCAGCAGCCAGACAGTACGAAAACGCACAATCCACTGTACTACGTTTCGCCAGATCGGATGGCGGCTCGCATCGCGTATAAAAATGGCATTGTCAGAAGCGCCCCATCCCAAAAACACATAAACGAACAGCATCCAGGTATACATTGGTTTATTCATTCAGCGATAACGCAGAGTCCCATACAAACGTGTTTTGTAACATATGCACGCTCCTCTTATTAATACGCGCGGTCGTCATATCGGATAAGGGAGATAATTCACATTGAGGCGCAAAGCCTCATTTTTGATGGAGGATATCATATATTATTTAAGGACAACTTCAGTATAGCACGGAAGGTCAAGATGGGGGGCAAAGCACATACCAAGGCAGCGGTTGAAGTCAGCATCCTGACAGCCTGACTGTGATAATCCGGTCACAAGCAACTGCTTTGTTCCTTCAACCCACCTTCAAACGGCCTTCCTTCAAATTATTACCCCTTTCTTACAACAGGACCTCCAAATACTTTGCCAAAAACGAATTTTTCATTAAGTCATTGACACAACTTTATTTTAGCGTGATGATTAAGGTTGACACACCTGGATGGAATTGTGGATTATTCCCAATCGCCCTTTTGGCCGCTGCCATCACCCTCTATCAAGATTAGTGCTCTATAGACTCAGCCGATATGTTTCGTTTTTTCCTTTAGAATACCGCTTTTCCGTCAGGGTTTTGGGCACTTTATGACTTGGCTGGATTTGTCAACAGTTTAGCTCAGAAATAATAGAGGCTTAGAAAGGACCAGACGATGGACAGTCACGACAAAACCAGACATCAACTCATGAGCGAAATCGCAGAATTGCGAGCCCAATTAGCTGAAATCCAAACCAGCAGATCCAAATATCAGCAGGCCGAACAAGAATTGGCCAAAGAACGTAACTTGTTGCGAGTTCTTATTGATAATTTCCCTGACCTAATTTACATCAAAGACCGTGAAGGTCATTTCATTGTCAGTAACCTGGCTGTGGCACATCTGATGGGGACTATGCCGGATGACCTTGTTGGCAAAACCGACTTCGACTTTTACCCGCGTGACATCGCAGTCCCATATTACGAAGATGAACAGCGGATCATTCAGTTTGGAGAATCCCTGATCAATCGTGAGGAGCATAGTCTGGACCAAAAGACGGGCAAGTCCGGTTGGTTGTTGACAACTAAGGTTCCCTACACTGACCCTACTGGCGATATTGTTGGGATTATAGGCATCGGACGTGATATAACCGCCTTGAAAGAAGCGCAAATGGCTCTGGAACAAGCGAAATCAGAGGCAGAAGCAGCGAGTCGCACGAAAAGCGCTTTTCTCGCGAACATGAGCCATGAACTGCGCACGCCCCTCAATGCTATTATTGGCTACAGCGAACTTATCGAAGAAGAGTGCGCCGATCTAGGGCAGGATAATTTCATTCCCGATCTGAAAAAAATTCAGACGGCGGCCAAACATCTATTGGCTCTTGTAAACGACATTCTCGATTTATCTAAGATCGAGGCCGGCAAGATGGACCTCTATCTGGAAATCATCAATGTACCGCATATGATCAACGACATTGCGGTTACCGTGACCCCGCTGATGGAGAAAAATGCCAACCGGCTAGAGGTCACCTGTCCGGGTGACCTGGGCACTATGTATGCCGATCTCACCAAAGTCAGACAGGTCATTTTTAACCTGCTCAGTAATGCCGCCAAATTCACCAAAGAGGGAATCGTCAAGCTGGATGTCTCGCGTCGATCCGACAGTGATCAAGAGTGGATTGTGATCCATGTAGCTGATACCGGTATCGGTATGACACCCGACCAGGTGTCGAGGCTGTTTTCCGATTTCTCGCAAGCTGACTCATCCACCACGCGCAAGTATGGGGGTACTGGGCTAGGGTTATCGATCAGTAAACATTTTTGTCAGATGATGGGCGGGGCCGTTGCTGCCCAGAGTGACTATGGTAAAGGTTCGATCTTTACAGTCCAACTTCCGGTGACAGCACCCCAGGCTAAACCGGCGCCAAGTACTGCTGCTCTCCAACCTGTTGAAGTGTCACCTGGAACAGATACGGTACTCGTGATTGATGATGATCCGGCGGTCTGCGAACTTATGGTTCGTTTTCTGAGCAAAGAAGGCTTCCGGGTAGAAATAGCCAGCAGTGGGCCAGAGGGTATTCAGCGCGCCAGGGAATTGCATCCCCAAGTGATCACACTAGATGTTATGATGCCGGGTATGGATGGATGGGCCGTGCTGAGTGCGTTGAAGGCTGATCCTGAATTGTCTTCTATTCCAGTGGTCATGGTGACCATGGTCAGTGATAAAAACATTGGGTTTGCCCTGGGCGCGTCTGATTATCTGACCAAGCCTGTGAATCGCGAACAACTGGTCGGTGTTTTGCGAAAATATGAGGCACAAAGACCCGAAGCGCAGATTCTGGTGGTGGAAGATGATCCCGATGTCCGAAGCATACTCGCGCTTGTCCTGCGCAAAGAAGGGTGGAATGTCATTGAAGCGGAAAGTGGCCAATCGGCCCTGGCACAAATCGCCCAGGTCCGCCCGGCCTTGATCTTGTTGGACTTGATGATGCCCGAAATGAATGGATTTGAATTTATCGACGAGTTACGTAAGACAGAGAGTTGGCGCTCAATTCCGATTGTAGTAGTAACTGCCATGTCGCTTTCTCCCGAAGCCCGGCTGCGGTTAACGGAACAGGTACAAAAAGTGTTCCAAAAAAGCCATGACAGTCGGGATACCCTCCTGGAAGAAATTCGTTCAATAGTCACCGCTCTAGCTCATTAATCAGAAAATTGCGAGATAACTGACATGGTGAAGATTCTAGTGGTCGAAGATAACGAAGATAATCGTGATATGCTGATCCGGCGCTTGGAGCGCCGTGGTTTCCAGGTCGTTGTGGCACTTGATGGCGCGAGTGCGGTCGAGATGGCAAGAGATGCATCCCCGGATTTGATTCTGATGGACATGGGGCTGCCCATACTGGATGGTTGGCAAGCGACAAGTCTGATCCGGCACATGCCTCAGACTCGGTCTATTCCTATTATCGGTCTGTCGGCGAATGCGATGGCCGGTGACCGGGAAAAAGGACTGGCAGCGGGCTGTAATGATTATGATACCAAACCGGTGGATATGGGCCGCCTTCTAGAGAAAATCGGTGTTGTGCTAAATAGGAACAACCCATCATGAAACAAAACGATCAAGGTTATCTACTCGTCGCGGATGATAACGAAATGAACCGCGATATGTTATCACGCCGGCTGGAACGCGAGGGTTATCGTGTCGCAGTGGCCGAAGATGGCAACCGAACATTGGCGGTACTTCAAGCCGAGCGATTTGATCTGGTTTTACTGGATGTCATGATGCCAGGACTGAACGGTTTTGAAGTTCTTCAGATCATCCGTCAGAAACAGTCGATTGCCGAACTGCCGGTGATTATGGCGACCGCACGTGACGAAAGTGAAGATATCATCGCCGGTTTTAAACTAGGGGCCAACGATTATGTCACCAAGCCGATCAATTTTCCGGTCTTGCTGGCTCGGGTCCAGACTCAGTTGCAGCTCAAGAGGCTGACAGAATTCAAAGATCAGTTTCTCCAGATAGCAAGCCATGACTTAAAAAATCCACTGAGCAATATCTTGATGTCAGCCTACGTCATCCAACAGGTGGTAACTCCTGGAGAAGTTATGACAGGCGACATCTATGCGACGCTGGGGTTGATCGTGAAACAAGGCAAAACGATGCAGCGCATCATCACCGACTTCCTGGATTTCCAGGCGTTGCAGGATGGCCGGCTGCGACTCGATCTGAAACTCGCCGATTTGAACCAGATCGCCCGCCGCGTTGTCGAAGAAAACACGGAATACGCGCAATCCAAAAGTATCGAGGTGCAGTTGGCCCTGGAAGAACACTTACCAGAGGTGATGGGCGACGAAACCCGGCTGGCTCAGGTCATCCAGAATCTCGTTGGTAATGCGATCAAGTTTTGTCCGACAGATGCGACAGCCATCATCCGCACTTCTATTCAGGACAATTCGGTGGTTCTGGAAGTATGTGACTCCGGTCCAGGGTTGAGTGAGGCAGATCTCGCGAAAGCTTTCACAAAATATGCACGATTGAGCAACAAGCCCACTGGCGGCGAAAAAAGCTCCGGGCTTGGGTTGTCCATCTGTAGGCAAATGATCGAACTCCAAGCGGGCACCATTGGCGTGCGTAACAATCCAGAACACGGCACAACCTTCTGGTTCAACCTGCCGGTTACTTCCTCGACTGCGTTCTCAGAGACCGTTGAGGCTGCAAACAAGCTATCCGACCACGAGAGGTAGTAACCTATTGGTCCCGTGGTATCGCTGGCGTAAGGCTTGTTTCTCGTTGTCACTCAACTTCAAGTGGCGAATTTGTTCCGTCATGACCTGCTCTCCTCCCTGCTTTCCCCCCCTATTTCCCACTTTTTCATCCTGGGTTGGTATGTCACCATTGTACATGGGTTTGTTACTCGGAGTTGCGATGTATTTCACAGGATGTGATCGTAGAGTAGAGCGTCATAGTACGAAAAAAACGGACGGACTCTTGGCGAAGTCCGCCCGTGTGGCTCTCTGTCATACTCGGCTTGTTACTAGAGCGAAGTCCTCACTGTCGCGGTCGTGGGGCCAGTCCACTCCTGCGTGGAGTTCAGCTGCACTTGGATAGCTGGTAATAGACAATAGGAGAAATTCTTGGTATCCGAATCGAGTGGATGTGCCGTTGAACTGTATGGGGTTTCCCAAAACGCACGCGTTAGTACCGGCTATATTTATTTTGATTTATGAACCATTGGGTTTATCACGAGGCACCACGATGAACTCCGAAGCCAATGTTTTGCGCTTCGTAATGATCTGGTCCAGAATACGGCGGAGGTCCGCCATCAAGGGGAGTGGTTTATACATCAAGGCATCCGCCTGAGCGCTATTTATGATCTGCTCTTCTTCCTCAGGCGTCAAATGATAGGCAGTGGTCAATACAATGGTAATGTTGTTACCCCATTTGTCTCTCAGCTTGGCGCTGATTTCTGGCCCGGGAATGTCAGGCAAACGAATATCGACGAGCGCCAACTCTGGCAGATCATCCTTGACCTGGCGACCACTCAGTTTATCAAGCCAGGCGATAGCTTCCATGCCATTTGAGAAAGCCATGCCACCGATGCCCCAGATTTCAAACATCCCCATGATAAAATCGTGAATGTCCGATTCATCTTCCACAACGATCCACGTAGGCATAACTCTCCTTCTAGATAGTGACGGGGCACGCCACCTATTGTATGGGTCTGGGCGCTAGAAATGTTATTTCCAGCGCATAACAACATCATCTGACGAGGAATTAGATCCGCTACAACCGCCACACCTTAAACGTAGTTCGGTCGGTGTGGAAGTTGTGTAGGGTCGTTGACCTGGTTTGTTTCTAAATGGTGCTAAGCATCGCGGAGTTCTCCGTCAGCTTTTTGTCTAAATTTAGTTTCCATAACCGTACTGTCTTATCCGCACTGCCTGTCAAAATGGCATTTGATAGCGGTGAAAAGGCAACACTGGTTACTGCATCCGTATGGCTGTTGAAGCGGTACAATTCTCGTCCGGTGGCAGATTCCCACAAACAGACCATCTTATCCCCACCGCCGGTGAGAATAGTACGCCCATCAGGGGCATAGGCGATACTGAATGCAACATGACCCGTCAGTTCACTTAGTTCCTGTCCAGTTTGAACGTCCCACAACTTGGCATAACCATCGCGACAACTTGAGAGAATGGTTCGTCCATCGGGTGAGTAAATAACACCGAATACGGGACTTGTGTGTCCGGCAAACCGGCGGATCTCTTTACCGGTTTCTACGTCCCACAAGCAGATTGTGCGATCCCAACTTCCCGTAATCACGGTCTGACCATCCGGTGCATAGGCCACCCCCCACACGGCTGCTGAATGACCGATGAACTGGCGGATATCTTTGCCCGTTTCTACATCCCACAACCGAGCCGTCTTATCAAACCCCCCGGTTATGATCGTTTGTCCGTTGGGCGCATAAGCCACCCCCCAGACCGATTCTGTGTGACCAATAAGCTGGCAAATTTCTTCACCTGTGGTCAAATTCCACAACCGAACCGTTCGGTCACGGCTGCTGGTTGCCGCCACACGACTGTCAGGGGCATAAGCAATGTTCCAGATGGTATTGGTATGGCCGACCAGCCGACTCACAACTTGACCGGTGGCGATATCCCACAGCAGGGCAATCTTGTCTACTCCCGCGGTAAGGATTGTTTTACCATCCGGAGCGTAAGCAACCCCAAACACGGCTTCTGTGTGCCCACTGAAAACCTGTGGAGCCGCCTTGAAAAGTGACCGGTGTGTCTCTCCTTCTGCGATCTTTTTAACGCCGAGCAGGCGATTAATCTCTTTTTCCGTTTTTGCCAGCAAGTCATCGCGTGTACACAGCCGTGTCAGCAGGTTGCGCGCATCATTTGCGGTGGCCGAATTCTCCAAAAACTCCTTGAGTCTCGCCACGATCAGCTCCTGCTCATCTTTTCCCAGGGAGGGCAAATCGATTTGATCTCTCAGGCGAGTCAGAGGAGGAACGGGCGCTTCTGGTTTGGTCGGCAGCGGCTTGGGCAGCGGGCGTGTTTTGGGTAGGCTGTTCATGGCCCGACCTAGCGCTAAAGCCTGTTGTTTGTCTTGTAATCGATAATCAACGATCTGGAATCTTTGAACAGAGGAGGGCAGTAATGAGATATTGATGTCAGCCAACATCACGGGCAGTATTCGTTTATTCAGGGCCATAGCATAGTCATATTCCAGCTTACAGGGATACGACTCGATTGACTCAGGGGTCAGCGCGTAGAGAAAGAGATGAGAGCGCCGAATACTGTGCAGGATTTCTTCCCACCATTCCTGTCCACCCGCCAGTTCACGGTCAAACCAAACAGTGAAGCCTAACGCTTCGAGATCAACAGCAAGCGTCTCGACCACAGTAAAGCTTTTCCTGCTGTAACTAATGAAGATATTCATAGAGACCCGCACACTACTTTTCTGGTAAGCACACTGGCGTTACTTTGGGAGAGTCTAGTGCTGTCAGACAGAGACCAGGTCACTTAGGGGCAAAACGGAAACCGGTGAGGCCTGATTGATAATCACCATTCTTAAATGGACTTACCGTCTGCTTCACAACAATCGGAATGTTTACGACCTGTTGGCATCTGACGGTAATTAATCCTGAATCTATCCAATTACAAACTTTACCACAGCTTATCACGGATTATTTGGGTTTGCAATGACAATCGTGTTAAATTAACGAAGATTTCATTTTTAGACAACTCTGTTGTATCGAGTCTTTCCAGGCATCATTCACCTAGAAAATTTCATTTTTCACAAGAGTACCTATATCCTCGATACCGTTATAGATGGTCATACAGTCAAAGCCGCTGACTTTAGCGGCTTTGTTGATAAATAATACTCCCTTACCTTACCCTGCCCGTTCCAAATTGAGCGCCAGCAGACGGCGCAGAATCTCTTCTTCATCGTCCAATACGGCATACTCCCAGCCATACGCATCACACACAGCGCGATCCAACGCGGCGTGCAGGTCCATCAGGCGGGGCGCGAAATCTCCAGCGGCGGGGACGATCTTCGGATGGCTTTTGCCTTCAGCGGGCGGATCGCCGCGAAAGACCAGCAGCGCATTGTAGAGATTGGTCAGGGTGCGCTGATCGAGCGCCTTGCCAGAAACACCCGGCGGGTTGAGCCACACCTCGCGCTCCTCGTGAAACTGCTGAGCGGCGGCGCTGATGGCGCGATAGATAGGGTGATCGGTGGGTTCCTGACCGGGCGACCAGGGAAAGGGGAAGGTTTCAAAGGTGGTGGTTGGTGTGTAGCGCGGACGATCTTCGAGCGATGTTCCCATGCGCAGCGCCCACTTTTCGTGAAAACGTGAGTGCAGTACGCCGAAGAAGTAATCGTCGTCGCGGGCGAAAACAACAATCTGGTTGTCTGGAAGTATTGACCTGTCGAACCATTGAAACAGTCTATGTTTGGCGACACGCGGCGTACCAATATAGCGATCCAACACAGCCAAAGCCTGCCTCATCTTTGGCATAGTTTCACCAAGTAACCACCAGCGTTTACGCCGACTGTCGCGTCGATTCTGTGAACGGATAGGATACACATATTCTTGAACATACTGGAATGGGGCACGGTAATTGCGAGCTTCCTCTTCAGAACGCTCAGTTCCAAAGTCAACGATCCACATGTTTCGAGGGCGGCTCGTAATATCCAGACCATTAGCCCATCTAACCACTACATCAGAATTGGGAAGTCCCGAATCGTTCTTTACCGTGAGTAATTGCTGTGCTTGCTCTGCATCAATACTGAATGGGCCATGCTGTGCAATTCCAATAAAAGATAAGTTGCTGTTTTCACGAAGTCGTATTGCAGAAACAGTATTGGATGCACCAGTTAGATCGGCATTGATATGTTTTACTTCTGTCCCATCCAAAATTGGGTTGAATTCCTGACCGTTGTCGAACCCAATCATCGATACATGCACGGCAGCACCTTCGAGAATCCAATCCCGATCGCTCCATGCCATAAAAATGTCGCCTGTCTCCTTGATACGCTCAAGCACCCTGCGGTTTGCGCCGCCGCGTATCGAGTTGGTCGCCAGCAATCCAGCACGCTTCACCGCGCCCTGTTCGATCATCTGCCGCGCCTGCTCGAACCAATAGCACACCAGATCACTCTGGCCGGGTATCTTGTCCTCGTAAAGGTTGCGCAATGTATCTACATATGGATCGCCCAACTCAGCGCGCATCTTTTTGTCGCCTAAAAACGGCGGGTTGCTCACGATCACATCCACGCTCGGCCACTCCGGTTCTACCGGGTTCCCGTCCTCATCGAAGGCCAGGATCGCGTCCATCTGCCGGATGTTGGTCAGCGGTTCGAGGATCGGCTCCTTGAACGACAGATAGCCGTTGTTCTGCTGCCACTGGATGTACCCGATCCACACCACAATCGAGGCGAGATCGTGCGCGATGGGGTTGATCTCGACGCCGTACAACTGGCGCGGGTGGACTTCGGGGATTGCCAGCGGCAGATCATGCCACAGGGGATGGTGGATGACCTCTTTTTCCATATCCTTGAGCAGTTGCAGCGAGACATACAGGAAGTTGCCCGATCCGCACGCCGGATCGAGTACGGTCACGGAACGCAGCTTGTGCAGAATCCGTTCACGCAGGGCCAGCAGTTCATTGGCAAAACGGGTGATCGTCGCCCGCGTGCCATCCCTCAGCGCCGCGTCGTACTTTTCGCGCACCGGGGCCGCCTCTAGCTGGACCGTGTCCCACTCACGGCGGAGCGGCTGCATCAGCACCGGCTCAACGATCAGCAGAATATCGCTGCGGCTGGTGTAGTGCGCGCCCAACTGCGCCCGCTTGGACGGGTCCAGGCTGCGCTCGAACAGCGTCCCGAAGATAGCCGGTTCAACAGAGGACCAATCCACGCGGCACGCTCGTTCCAGGGCGTTGAGCGCTTCCTGGCTGAGTTCCTCGACCACCACATCATCAAACAGGATGCCATCAAACCAGCGAATGTCACGGAACTGGACCTTGCCGCCCTGCGCCATCGCCTGGAACAACTGCTGGGTGTACAGCACAAATTCGCGGGGTTTGGTGCGGGTTTGCTCAACGATCTCGGTGAACAGCCCCTTGCCACTCAACCCGGCAGGCAGCAGCCCGACATCCTCTGCAAACAGGCAGAACACCAGCTTGGTCAGGAAATGCGCGATCCGTTCCGGGGCCGCTTCCCAGGCGCGCATGTTACTGGCAATGTCCTTGAATCCACCAGCCGCCTCCGCCGTGACTTGCTCGGCAGTGCGCTCCGGGTGGAACTGCTGCGGGTCCTCGAACAACCAGCGCAGCATCCGCTGGATACGGGTCGTGGTGGCAATGTCGCGGTTGGTGAAACGATGAACCCGCTTTTCCGTGCCGGTGAAGTTGGTGTGAATCTCCCAATGTTCGATGTCGCACACGATTAGCAGCGGGGGATTGCCCAAATACTCGCGGTATTTGAGAAGCTGCTGGTAGGCCGCGTCGAGTGTTTCATACTTGCCCTTGCCTTTATACTCGATGGCGAAGTGGCCCTTGTACCAGACATCGGCGTAACCCTGGCCGCCGGAAGTCGTTTTTCCGCCAGCCTCGAAGCAGAAAAACTCGCCGGAAGGGTCCATTTCAGTAGGGGTTGGATGTCCTACCAGTCGGCACACGTCATCAAAGTGTGATTGAGCACTGGCGCGCTCTTTCAGTTCGGCGCGCTCCCATTTTTCGACAAACTGCTGAGGAGTGTGATCAGGCATAGGGCAAAGTCTCATGTCAACAAAAATAGAGGTTCATAAGCCCGTAGTATAGCACCGGAGAAACACTGGGAGAAACAGTACGCGCCGCCTTATTCTGGATGTCAACAAAAAAAGGGCCTCGCGGCCCCAGTGATCAACACTTGCCCAGCAGCCGCCGGACGGTGTTGTAGCTTGTGCCCAATTCCACGGCGATGTTCCGAAGTTTCATGCCCTGGTCGAGCAGTGCCTGCACCTCGGCAATGCGCTCGTTCCGCGCTTGCTCACGCTCGGTGAGCGTCGGACGGTGATGCTGCATCTGCCGGAGATTCTGCATCACCCACCCCTGAGAGTAGCCCAGGCGTGCGCCGATCTTGACGAAGCTCAAGCCCTGGGCGCGCAGTTCACACAGTTGGCACAGTTCATCATCGGTGGCCGGGGCTTTGCTGCCCACGTACCCGCACGGTGGGCGCTTGTGGCCGGTCAGCGCCTCGTAGAAGGTGGTGCGCAGATGGCGAAACAGCACTCGCGTGTGGTTGTCGGACCAGCCGTGCCGCTGGCGGATTTCGATCTGGCTGTAGCCTTCCATGATGTCAGCCATCACCAGGCGCATATCAGCGTGGTAGCGTTCGGGCAGTTTCTCAAAGCCGCGCCGGATGCCCCGTTCCAGGTCGATCCGGTCGTCGGCCAGCAGGGTTTCGCGGGGATATTGGGAGCGCTGCTGCTGAGCGCGGAGTTTGCCGGAGAGAGCCTCATCGCCGGTCTGGTCGCTGTCGTCGCGGACCAGGTCCTCGGCATAATCCGTGTGGCGCTCAACCACCTTCTCATGCAGGATGAAATGCTCATAGACCTGCTTGGAGAAGGCAACCCAGACCTGCGGTGGTTTGGATGCCCAGGTTTCGGGATCGCCGCTGTACTGGGTCCACATCACGATCCGCGCCTGTTGGAGCGCTTCATCGCGTGCCAGGTCGCCCTTGCGGGGAAACGCCCGCACACCCCAGATTGACAGGGTGGCCTCGACCGGCGCGAAACGGTCCTCGAAATACTGCTCGAAGGTGGTGTTGCTGGTAGAATCGTTGTGAGACATGCTGACCTCCGTGTCAGTTGTCTAAGAGCCGCTTGGTGTTGCATCACTGGGCGGCTCATCCGTTGAATACCGGCAACGCGCCGGTACCCTCACGGCACAACGCAGAGGAAGGGACCCGTCAAGGCCACCTGCGGCATGTCTCACAACAGGTATTGGATCAGATTTTCTCTCCATTCATCCGGTGAATCTCCTCCCGAGCGCAGCAGGTGAGGCAAGTGGCTCGGTGGTACTGCTCGCAGAGTAGTGCCAGCGTGCCGCTGCCGTGACTTGAGGGGAAGGCCGCCCGCGTTGTTCAATCGCCGCGTCGGCGGCAGCGTTGCGGGGATAAAATGGGGATAGTTTCGTCTAACAGCTACGGATTTCTAAGGCCACTATCTGCTGATCCACTATTTCCGCATAAGCATACCTATCTTCCCATATGGGGCCAGGATTGATTACTTGTGTCCTGCCAATACTATCAATCCCCACTCCTTCATGTACGTGACCCGAAAAACAAAGGAGCGGTTGTGTCTCATGTATAAAGGTACGGATCGTTTCGCTACCGATGTGCAGACCAGACCACGTTTTGTCGACTAGAGATTGAATGGGAGGCTGATGACAGACAAGTATTTTAGGGAGCGAATTATCCAAACCGGATATCGCCTCTTCTAAAAATGCCTTGAGGTCATTTTCGCTGACTTCATTAGGTGAGCGGTTGGGAGAATAAAGCGCGGCACCTACCCCTACGAAAGCGATGCCATCCATCACGATATGACGATGATGTAGATTGATGCCTATCTGACTAAGATAACCATCAACCTCGACTTTGTCCCAGTTTCCTGGTACAGCGAGGATAGACGAATTGTATTGACGTACTGCATTGATGACACGAGAAACATTAACGACGCTGCCAGAATTGGTAAGATCTCCCACGAGGAGAACCAGATCCACAGAAGCTAACTGTTGGGAGATTCCCTCCAAATGAGTTATGGCTTCATGTAAATCAGGGAGTGCGATAATTCTCATGATAATTCTCGGTTCAGAGCAGTTGGTGATAATACTTAGAGTATCCTTCAGGTCTGACCTACAGACAAGTCAAGCAGCATCATGATTTGCGATGTGGAATCGTAAGCCACACTTACATCTTGCTCATGTCTTCGTAAACGCTCCATCACGCTGACGAACGGGGAGATGCGGGTGTTCACCAACAATAAAGTTCTAGACTGGGTCTGAGTGCATTACGTGAAAAACGCGCCAGATTTGAACCGGTTTGAGACAATAAAGTTCTAAACTGGGCGATCAAGGGCTGACAGAGGGCCTCAAAATCGAAACAATAAAGTTCTGGACTCAATGCCTGGAACAGCACCAGACTTTCGCACGGCTGAGCGAGAAAAGCTTGTTTTTCAACGTAGCAGACCTGTATTTCGCTCATCTTCCGGTCCAGAACTTTATTGTCTAGTCCAGAACTATATTGTCAGTGAACAGCGGGGCAAAATCGGTGTTTTGTCACCACTGTCTCCACTTACTCCACAATCTGATTCAGAACTGCGAGTCGGATTTGTATACCCCCTGAAATTTTTGATTTTCAGTCATTTTTGACTTTTCCAAGTGGAGACAGTGGAGCCGTGGAGACAGGCAGATAGTGTTCACCAGAAATATAGTTCTGAACTGGCCCCTTTTCATCGAAATACACGCCATTCAGCTACCGCATTTTCCAGAAATAAAGTTCTGGACTGGGCGAGTGCTTTTTCCCTTAGCCGAATGCGCTGTTTTTCGCATTACGCTCACTGATTGCCATTTTCAGTCCAAGACTTTATTTCTGAATTCAGGACTTTATTTCTGAGTCCAGATCTATTTTTCGGGTGAACAGATAGTGAATCTGTCGTTTGTCTCCACTATCTCCACTGTCTCCACAACAGAATCACATCCTATACATCCAATTCTGCGGCGGTGTCTCCACTTTCTCCACCGTCTCCACACAAGATTTCGGCTTTGAGACGCCAGGCGCGCACCCGGTTGCCACGTACTCGGATCTGGACCGCCAGATGCCGATCACCGTTGAACGGCACTAAACACCCTTCTTCCCGTAACTGCGTGCCAATCGCAGCCGCAGTGAAACGCAGCGGCTGCACGCGGTTGACTTCGCGGTAGGCGACTTCGGGCAGCAGGTAGAGGTACTGGGCATCCCGGTAGCCCACGACTGTCACGCCCGGTCGAGGTTCTTCGGGCTGTTTCATGTCAGTGGAGAACATCACCTCGCCGCTGGCGAGCAGCTGCGCCAGGTTGTTCAGAAACACCTCGCTGGCGCGTTCCTGCCGCACCGCCTGGGCGGTTTCCAGGATCACATCCTGCCAACCAGGGAGCACGTCGTCGGCCTCTTTTTCTTCTAGGAACTTACGCAGCAGTTGGTAGACAGTGACCAGCACGGCCCAGTTCTGGATAATCCGCCCGGTATTGGCCTGTGAACCGCCCAACATCGCCAGCTTCTTACGATAACCCTCAGCGCTGGCCGCAAAACGCCGGGCGATGTCACCCACCAGGTCATGCTCTTCGACCTGGCGAGCAATCCACGCCACAAACTCGACCGTGAAACCGGAGAGATGCTCCCGGAATTGATCTGCCTGAGCAAGCAGCTTACCACCAGGATCGCGATGTTCCCAGGGCGGCACGTCAAGCACCAACATGCGAGACAGCACCGAGGCCTCGCCTTCCAACACCGTCTCACCGGTGCTGAGCAGCAGTCCACGACAGGGGCGTTCCTGGCGCAGTTTGGCTTCGCGGGTCAGTCTCCCCCGCCCCATGCCGCGCGAATAACTTTGCAGGAAGCGGGTGAAAGTCCGTTCGTCGGCATAAATGCTCTTGTAGTCATCGACCCAGTAGAGTGCATCGGCCAACGGGTAACCCATCGCCTCTACCGTGTTGATGGTATCCCCCCACTGAGAAGGTGGGGTATCACGCGAAAACTTCCCGTAGAAGCTGCTCATCAGCGCGGCCAATTCAGACTTGCCACTGCCATAGGTCCCGGCCAGGTGGATCGCCGGTCGCGGCGCGGCTGCCGGAAAAAAACGTTGCAGCAGCGGCAGCAGCGCAAAGGCAATACACGTCGGCGCAAGCTGCTTCGGAAACACCGGGATCATCGCCTCAAACGCTCTTACCCCGTTTTCCCAGGTAGTGTCTTGCAAGCCATAATCCCGCAGCCGGGCGTCCAGTTCGACATCGGGCGGCTCCTCCATTCTCCCGACCGCATTCACGCAGAAACCCGGCGAAACATAGGTCCAGTGCCCATCGATCTGGGTCCAGCCCATGAAACGATAGTTCGTCCGAGTCGGATAGTCACCCGACAGGCTCAAGATGGCCGGGGCGAGATGTTTGCCCATCCCGGCACGAACAGTGAAAATCTCCCCACCCCGGCCAGCGATGAACCGCCGCAGCGCCGCGTCGTCACCAAAGACTTCGCTTGGTACTTGCAGCGTGAAGGTCTGGGTGTCTTTGGTTAACACGAGCGTCGTGACATGCTCCACCTGCCCATCATCGTTGACCTGGGAGATACGTTCGGTGACATGCGCAGTCCACGCCGCGACGGTTTTGTCTGCCGGACCGTAGTACGTTTCTCGCCGGTGGACCATGCGGCCATCCATCTCAAGATAACTCTCATTTTCCGGTTGCGCCTGGTAACGCTCGCGTTCCAGTGTCTTACGCGCCTGCCGGTACTGGCGCTCCAGGTCGCCGGTTTTCACACCATTCCCGCACAGCTCCTTGAGTTTGGTGCGCTGTACCGCCCATTCGACCGGTTCCAGGTGGGCGCAGGCTGAGATTACTTCCGCGATCCGTTCCGGTGTGGGACGTTCCGGCTGTTCCTGGCTGCTGAAACGGCTCAAGAGGTTATTCACCCACTCACGTGCATTCTGGGCAGGTGGCGTTATCGGATCGCGGGCAGACTGCCGGTAAACACTGGTGATGGTGGCTCGTGCTTCCCGCTCCCGCGCTGCCGGATTTTCGCCTGATCCTCCGTCCGCGACGTGGCGTAAGACAAGCTGGGCTTCGGCTTCCGCCTGGCTGTAGCCTGCATCCCGAAACTGGCAGGCCGCATCGAACAGCGCCCGGTTGCGGCTACCGTTGGAGGCTCCCCGACTCAGGTAGTCGAGAGTTACCTGGGGCAGCGGGGCATAATGACCGTTCCCAGACACCAACTGCACTGGCAGCAGCTTCTGCTGCGGCTGCACCGCCAGCCATTCAAACGCGGTGAGCGGATAACGCCGCTCCGGATGGAACTCAGTTATTGCGGCTACCACGCCGCCGCGCTCCGGCTTGGTATTGGCCGAATCCGGCAGGCGCATGAGAGAGGCTACCGACTTCACGTAGTCTGTGTCGCCGCCCAGCGTCGCCGACAACCCACGCAGAATATGAGCGAGGTGCTGCCGGTCCTCGTCGTTTTGAAGCATGAAAGGCACATCGAGCAGGTAGTAAGCGTGCCAACCTCCCCCACTATCCAGGAGGATTGAGGGTTTCAAGTCGAAGGTGTGCAGTTTCTCAAGCGCGGCAGCGCGCTGGCCGGGATCGTCGTCACAGTCGATGTCCATCCACAGTGCAGGCACTGAGACAACCGCCTGGGCATCGCCTTTTTTCTCCCGGCGCAGGCAGGGCGCGACATAGACTCCGAAACCGGCTTTGTTCAGGGCATCCGCCTGGCGTAAGACAGCCGCCAGCCGAGATTGGTCACCCACCGGCGACCATAACACGCGGCTGGCTTCGGTTTCGGGATGGATACAGCGTATCTCCAGCCAGAGGGCCGGATCCGCCTGGCCGTAGAGTGAAGCCAGGAAATCCTCTCGCCGGGCAGCAGGTGATAAAGCCACCGCTGCCTTGTGAGCAGAGTCATTGTATGTCATACTATTTTTCACCTTTTGAGTGTGGCACACAGGGGATTTGGGCGATACGTTTGGCGACGACATCCGCCCCGATCCTCTGTGTGCTTCTCGGCTACAAGTCGAACGAAGGGCCTTCGCGCTGGATGTCCAGTCCCGGTCGCGTGCCCGAATCCGCCTGGGCATCCTCTACCAACTGCCGGGCATAGTCTTCCAGCTTTGTCAGAGACGGATCGGGATAGGCGCGCATCTGGTAGGCAAACGCCTGGGCGACGGTATCGGCCAGGCCATGGTCGAGAAGCTGGAGGAGCGGGCGGAACTCAAGCCGCAGTTCGTCCGGCTCAAACTCGGTCTGACCGCTGGTCGGAGCCACCGGAAAATAACGGTAGATCCCGGCGGCGCTGGTGTCTTCCGTCATGCGGCGTACCCCAGCCCACACCGGCCAGACGATCCTATCGTCGAAAAACTCCCCATCTGGCTCGCGTTCGACCACCTTACGCTGCTGTTCCCGGGCTGCTTCCAGGGCATCGTAGCGCCGCTCCCAATCCAGGCCAACGTACCGCTCCATCCCCTCGGCCATGTTCTTTTCGGTGATCTGGTGCAGTAATTCAATGTGATCCACCTGCTTGTTCCGCGAGAAAAACAGCGGCACGCGCCTGCCCTCACCTTCATCGAAGTAAGTTCCCGGCAGGATCACGTGCGTATGCGGATCGGGCAGGCCTGGTGCTTGGGGGTCTTCACTCACACGGTGGTGGGTGACATACGCGAACTCAATTCCAGTATCCAGACCACGCGCCTCGAAAAACTGGTCCAGCGTGTTTTCGGTCAGTTCGCGCACAAACCGCCCGCGCCGCTTTTCGGGAACCATCGAAAGAAGGTTCGGATTAGGATTGAACACCAGCGTGAACGCCAGCACATGCTCGCTTTGGTAACTATCACACGTCTCCGCGATTTCTCCCACCGTATGGCCCAGGCCGTGATCCACCCAGCGTTCCTGGCCGGACATCTGTTTGATGTGTCCATCCCGGCTGTCGCGATAGGTCAGGTAGCGCAAGAGTCCTTTGGCCTTTTTGGAATCCGCTTCGGTCGGTTTTTTGTACTTCAGATTCGCCACACACATCTGTTTGTGGTCCATCAACTTCCCCTCCGTTTAGTCACTCGTTCGATAAAGTCTTCCAGGATTTCTGTCAGGTGATCCACCTTACTATCTACCTGGGCAATTTTGCCTTCTACCGACCGGGCAATCGCCTTGCGTGAACCGGGCAGATCCTCCTGGTGCATGAGATAGAAGTTCACGGCATCGCGCACCAACTCCGTTCGATTGGTTGTCTGCCCCTCACGCGAGCGCACGCGGGCGAGTTCATCCAACCGCCGCACCTGGTCGAGCGTGAAACTCAGGGTGAAACGTTCGCTGTACTGTGCCTTACTCATCGAATTCCTCCTGGTATCTCTCCCCCAACATCCGTCGCAAGACAGCCGACGGGCGGAAGCGTCCATAGATACGTTGGATGAGATCGGGATACTCATCCCCTAACTTGTCTTGCAGGGTCTGGCGAACGGCTCCGGCGGTCTGCAATTCCTGGACCTCGATTGACAACGTGCCCAGGTCGAACAAGGCGACTGTCTTACAGGGCTGAACTAGTTCGGCCAGCCACAGGTCGCGCAGCACATCCAGGACCTCGGCCACCTCCCGCCGCGAGCGGTGCGGCAGTCGTCGTGCAATTTCAGTGATCGTCTTACGGTAACTCATACGGTGATCTCCCTTTTGTATGGCGCGATTTGGCTTTTGATGCGCCCCGGTACGGGGCGCACACTGTCGGGCTGGGCTACCGGCTCGACAGGCGCGGGGGGTGCTGTCCACCCGCGCATCGGTGAGAGCGCAACCGGCGCTCCACCGGACTCCCGCGCGCACGGCGCGGGCCAGCGATTTAGCTGGCTCGGACCAGGGGGGAGCATCCCGCCAAACCAGTCCAGTGGAGCAGACGATGTCTTGCGCTCCACAGGCTGGCTCCCCCCGGTCCGCAGTTCGCTGCGCGAACTGGTGGACTGCTGGGGCAGTCCACGTCGTCTTACGCAGAGCAGCGGATAACGATCGGGTCGATGTCTTACCATAACGTCCTCCTCACACGAGCTTCCCGACGGGCAGTGTCTTGCGCGGTCAATGCCGGATCGACCTGAATACTGGCTGCTTCTGCCGGGGACCGGGCCACCGGCTGCAAAACAACGGCCTGTTGGACGATCCGTTCCAGGTAGGCTGGAATATCGTTCAGTGCTTCGCGGATCCAGGTCGTGTCGTCACGGACTTTGGCTAACTCCGTCACCGGCAGTACATCCAGGCGCGGATCGCTTTTCCGCAGTGGGTGCTGCCTGCCGCTTCTGCCGGTCAGGTGTTCGCGGATCAGTTCCCGGATGGTGTCACTACGTTGTCCTTCTTCGATCCCTTCCCACCAGTCAAGAATGTCCTGATCCGTATCCTCGAAGGCTTTGAAGGCGATGAGTTGGTATTGGCGCTTTGGTTTCTTTCGTTTGCTCATATCGATTTCTCTCTCAAGAGGGTTTTACCGATAAAACAGATCGGACAAACCGGTAAAACTCCGCTGCCATGTTCAGGTCGATTGAGTTCAAGCACTCCACTCATCTCAGTGTGCTCCTTACGACAGACAACTCGAAGTACAGGTCGTGCCAAGAAACACGGCGAAAACGATGAAATTCAGTTGCAGGAGAGTCGGGGATGTGATACAGTTTGATTGTCCAGTTCAATCTATATCACATCTGCCCGGCCCACCCGCATTTTCGTTGGTGGGATTTTTTTATCCCGGCGGTCCCCTGTCCAGTTTGGTCATAGCATCCTCTCCAAAAGGTAAACCCTGGTTTACGATTCTTTACTCCGTGAGATACTGCTCAGCATCTGCCAGCAGTTTTTGAATGGCTCGAAGACGTACACGAGCCAGATCAACATCCCCAGTACGCTTGATCAACGCGCGAGCCACATCATGAGGTGAGGGAGCGGTAGCGGCTTGCGCAACTTTGGCTATTCTCAGCGCCGAGGTGGGAATATCGTTGGGTTCTTCACTCTCTTGTTGATCAGTTTCATCCGCCTCGCAAAGTTCCTGGACTTGTTTGCTGGTGAGCTTGAAATCGATGATTTGGCGAATGATTTCTGCATGTACGCCTGGGTCGAGAAGTAAGACAGGGCGCAGCTTGCGTTCATCCAGGTTATGGCGGTCGGCCAGTTCGAGCGCTTCATCTGACAGTCTTAGCAGCGACTTGATTTGGCTAAAACGCATCTTGCCCACGCCGCCCATAGCTGCCAGCACGACGTCGGTGTATTCACGCTTACCCCGCAGGTCGAGTTCCAGTGCCTGCCGGTAAAAATCATTACTGACTGGTCCATCAGGGATTTCGTAATCGTGTATAGCGAGCAGCAGCAGCGCGGCCTGACGGGCCATAGCTATAGCTGAGAGTCCGGCGCGGGCGGTGTTCTCTTTGGCCTGACGAAAAACCGAAGAGCGTTCCGATGGGACCACAATGCAGGGGATCATGCCATCTCCATCGTAGCCGGGGATGAAGTCGCGCAGCAGCCAGTTCGCCCAATAGCGCCGTTCGCCAGTTTCGATGCGATACAGGCGGGTCACGCCCTGCGAAACGTCCACCACACTCAGGGGATTCACCTGCCCATCATCCCGGATGGTCACGGCCAAGTTGATCAGGTCGCGCAAAAGCTGCTCTTCCGGTGAAAGCTGAACGTCCGGTGTTTCTTCGCTGTCGTCATCGGAGCGGGGCAGCAGTTCCAACACACTGCTGAATGGTCTTCCGCGCTGCCGGGCGGCTACCTGTACAATCTGCACCAGCTCGCGTAAGGCCTGGGTAGGCGTCAGCCGGTTCTGGTGAAAAGCGAAGTGAATTCGCTCCGGCAGGACACGGCGCGGCTGGACTGGGTCAGGGCGCACCAGTTCGAGCAAAATACGTTCGACTCTGATGCTGTTGTCCTGAAAACGCTGGGGATCACCGTCCAACAAATCAGCCGTGACGGACGCCAGCAGATCATCGATGCGAGTGGACTGTTTGGGCATCACGCACCTGCCTTTGCCATCTGCCGGACAAGCTGGCCAACAAGCTGCGCGTAGGCTTTGCTGGCCGGGCACTGGGGATCGTAGGCGAAGATGCTCTGGTGATTGTGGTGCGCGTAAGACACCGCTTCATTGGCCGGAATCACGCCGCAGATCAGCTTGCCCAGAATGCTGTGGGATTGGAGTTCTTCGAGCAGATGTTTGTGGCCGCGCACGCGCATATCTAGCTTGGTGATCAAGATGCCGCTGATCCGCAGGTTAGGATGCCGCCAGCCTTCACGCACCTCGTTGATCTTGTTGATCACGCTCATCAGACCAACGGTTTCCAGATAACGCGGCTCGACCGGCACAATGGCATCCGTCGCGGCCAGCAGCCCCATTTCGGTCATCAGCGAAAATGAGGGGCGAGTGTCAATCACCACCGCAGCATACTGATTGGCGATGCGGCTCAACGGGTCGGCCAGTCGGTAGGGCGCTCCGGCCACGCCTATCAGCTCTCGTTCCGCGCCTTCCAGCATGGGGGAGGCGGGCAGCACATGCAGGTTCTCGTCCCAGGTGCTTGGCACGATGCAGTTCGCTAGCACTTGCGGCGCAGCTTGACGGTCGGCCATCAGCACAGTGTACAGACTATCGTCTGCACCGTAGTTATTCCGGCCCGTCGTGACGAGAGTAGCGTGTCCCTGGCTGTCGGTATCGACCAGCAGCACACGCGAATTGGAGGCTCCGGCACGGCGTAACACTGCTGTGAGGCCGAATGCAATATTGGTGGCGGATGTCGATTTCCCGACACCCCCTTTGTGATTGGTGAGTACGAATACGCGAGTCATTGCCCTATCCTCTTTGAACTTCTGCAACCGAACGGTTTTCGCTGGGCTGGCAAGGACTTCGCGGAAGCGTGGTACACTGTCCTCAGAAGTCTTGCTGGCGTGGTCAGCGAGCCTTCAGGTGGTTGGGGGAGGATCATGCTCTCCCAATCACCGCAAAGCCGATTTCAAGGTTCGGTCAGTAGCCGCTCCAGAATGGAGCGTTGCGGATAGGACAGAATTTCGAGGAATTGAGTGGTTAAGCTGCGGGGAGAAAAACGTTCACTTTCGCTAACATTACGGCCACCTCGTAAGGTAGAAGTCGAACATGAACCAGCTTCCAGGCTGGTTTTTGTTTGTTCCGCTTCAGACTCTGCCTTCAATTGAGTTCTGCACGCGAGGTCATGCAGATAAGCAAAAGGGGGCAGTAAATCAATCCTCAAAACCATTCCCTCAGCGTCTACGACGATTCGGTCAATCACTTCCCGCAGTAGTTTTTTCTGCTGCGGACGTTTTAACTGATGATATAGTACACCGATTCTCGAAATCATGTGTAATGCAGCGTCCAGATTCTCAATATGGTAGTCGCTGCTGCGCTCGGCGGCTTCCAGATTCTCGCGGAGGGTACGCCGCCGGTCCTGCCACTCGCGCCACAAGCCATCCCAGACTGATTCAGTAATCTTGCCCGCCACAAACAGCCGGAGCGCCCGCGCTTCTTCTTCATCAATGGCTTTGAGAGCGGCATCCAGTCCCTGACGTTCGGTGGGCGTAGTATGACCCATCTGGTGTACCACTTCGTCCGTGTAGTATTTCCGAATGGCTGGGATCAGAGCGGGATCGACTTGAATAGCCTGCACCGCCGCCGCGACGTGGGTATCAATCGGTTGGCATTGCAGGTTTATATTGCTGCTTTTGACACAATAATAAGAGGTGCCCCCGTTCTCGCGACTGGAATTGGAGGTGGAACCGGTGAGCCGGACAAGCCGAGACTCGCTAGGGGGTTGCAGGTAGAGCAATCCGGTCAAAAGATACACATGTTTGTGCTGCGGGTTGGGTTTGTTATTTCGCTCTTGGAGAATGGCCAATCCATGCTCAAACTCGTCGGTGCCGATCAACGGTTCCCAGTTACCGCGAATGGTCTTGGGCGGGATATTGGCTTCTTCACTTACCACCCATCCCGCATAGGTCCAGTTGTGGAAGATATTGGAGAGAGTATTGGTGGCATAGGTTCGGTTCCCTTTTTCATCAAGGCGGACAAGAGGTCGTCCACTGCGCAGCCGGTAGCCTCTCTCGTGTAGTTCCTCGCAGATTTGTTCCAGGGTATAACGGTCGGTGAGCAGCAGATCCCAGGCGAAACGCCAGATCACCCGGCGCTCCGGATCAGGTTCGATCCAGCGGTCATAGCGCCCATAGTCCAGCTTCTCAGTGCTAGGCGTGCGCCGTTCCATATTGCGATAACCATCAGGAGCCAGCCCGATATAGCCCCCGCGTTCCAGTTTGGTGATCATCCCGCCGCGCACACGCTGGGAGGTTTTCATCGATTCGCGGCGGGCCAGCGTAAACGACAGACTGACCATGATCCGGTCATCCGCGTCGATAGGATCGAGATCAGGATAATCAGCAAAACGCACCGCTACAGCGAAAGCGTGCAGTTCATCAATAGCAGATAAAGCTTCCGCATCATTCCGCCCGAAACGCTCAGCGTTCTCAACGGCTACATGGGAAAACTTGCCGGATCGCGCATCGTGCAGCAGTCGTTGATAGCCCTCGCGACGATCACTGACTCGCCCGGTCAGGTTATCAATATATTCCCCAATGACGGGCAGGTCTGAGGTTTCCAGCAGCGCCCGCCGGATCGCACTGCGCTGGCGGCCCTGAGAGTTGGCCGGGTTCTGCGCTTCTTTGTCGCTGGTCCTCAAGTACACTGCCCAACCGGATTGTGGACTGGGTAATGTTTTGCCGCGTTTTGCCATACTTCCTGCTGTCTCCCTCTCTGGAAACAGGATACATCAAAATATCAAGACTGTGTTTTTTCAGATGCCTGGTTAGACCGGCTGATATTTGTTTCTCGTTGGGCAGCCTCGGCTAATAATTCAGCGACAGCCCACACGCGCCCTAGCATGGCTTTCGTATTAGGTGGTGAAGTCACGTTATCTGGAGAAGATTCTTTCGGGATCATCCTCATTACCTCCCCTCGACGGATGTTTTGTCACAGCTCAGCCGTAACTCACAAGACAGCCAGGAATACAGAACGCCGCCCTGTTGATGATGCTCAGTTAAGTCCTTGCCGTAAGGCACACGCACCAGGTGCATCCGTTGGGAAAGTGAGTGCAATCGTGCCGCGCCTTTTTCCCCGGCAGTGTCCAGGTGAGATAACACCAGGTGCGTCAGCGGGCTGACCGGCAGGTCGTGCCAGCCCATCCCGACCAGCACATAAGCATCTGTTTTAGGCAGGGGATGAGCTGGAAGATGCTGTGCCATTGTCCCAACCTCCGGGAGTGGACTGTAGGTTGTCTAGTGGAGGGGGCGTCATGAGTGATATCCTTTCGCTCGATGGCCTTTCACTACAGCCTAGCATAGGTCGCGTCTGAAGTTAATGAAATTTGTGCAGTCTTTTGGATCAATTTGCGCTGATTTTGCTTAGTGGTCGTATGAACGCATTATGAGAAGCGTTATATCTGGAAAGAATCACAACAAACTCCGGCCAGATAGAGGGAAAAACAAACAAGAAGATACTGTTAGAGAGAGGTCAGGCCAGCGGCAGCCAACACAGACGTAATGCTGACCATGATCCCCAGGCTGACCTGTGTCAGAGTATGGTGACCGGTGACGACCCGCGCCCAAGCAGTGGCCAGTACCGCACCTACCCCGGCCAATGCCAATGGCAGTGAGTCAATCTCACCCAACACGACAAAGGTGGCGACGATGCCGGAGATAACAGCGGCATGGGCGGAAATCTTGGTCACCCGCATTGTACCCCAGGCTGCGCGCAAAACGGGTCACCGATTCCAGGCTGCTGGGTGGACCGGTCAGGGCTGCCAGCCGCTCGACCTGCATGAGTTCGACCTGCACACAGCGCACGAACCATTCGGCGGCGTGTTCGTCCTCATCCTGCG
>JACRBK010000137.1 GCA_016234525.1 Chloroflexota bacterium | reverse complement strand
CATCCACGCGGTGGCCTACTGCTTGGGAGTTGAGCGGTTAGCCGGGGTTGAAGCTCCGCCGCGCGCCCAGGTGATCCGCGAACTGGTGGCCGAACTGGAACGTATCCACAGCCATATGCTGTGGGTGGGTGTCGCCGCGCACGAAGCCGGATTTGACACCCTGTTTATGTTGAGTTGGCGCGACCGCGAAACGGTGATGAATCTGCTGGAAGGTATTACCGGCAACCGCGTTAACTATTCAGCTAATGTGTTGGGCGGCGTGAAATGTGATATCGACAACAAAAAAGCTGACGCGATCCGCACCGGCATTGATTACCTCGAAAAACGCTTGCAGCATTACCTGGATGTCGTGACGAACGACATCACCTTTCTGCGCCGTACCCGCGGGATCGCTGTGATGTCTCCCGACCGGGTCGAACATTTGGGGGTCGTGGGTACAACGGCGCGCGCGTCTGGTGTGGCGCGTGATATTCGTGTTGATGCGCCCTATGCGGCTTATTCCCAATTCCCGGTGGAGCTGGTGACAGAGACAGCGGGCGACCTGGAAGCCCGTTTTGTCGTGCGCATCCGCGAACTGTTCGAGACTTTCAGCGTGATCCGCAATATTCTCGATCACATGCCCGAAGGCGAACTGACCGCGCGTATGCCGCGCCGTATCAAAGCGGGTGAGACGATCAGCCGGGTAGAAGCGCCGCGCGGCGAACTACTCTATTTCATCAAAAGTAACGGTTCCGATGTCGCCGAGCGGGTGAAGGTGCGCACCCCCACCCTGCCGAACATGGCCTCGGTGCTCAGCCTCTCGATAGGTGCTCAGTTGGCGGATGTCCCCATGATTTTGACCGGGATCGATCCGTGTTTCTCGTGCAATGACCGCATGATCACCATCAACGACGCACGGAAAGGCACGACTCTTTGGACGTGGGATGATTTGCGGCAGTACGGGATTGAATACTACAAATGAACACGATAGAAGCTCTTTTCGCACTGGTGATCTTTCCGGGCGGGGTGTTTGTGCTCGCCGCGGGAATGCTCTACGAATGGATCGACCACAAGCTGGTAGCGCGCTACCAGAACCGGGTTGGGCCGCGCTGGTTCCAACCGCTGGCAGATACGATCAAACTGCTTGCTAAAGAAGAATTTGTACCCGAAGGCGTAGAAGCGCGCTTGTTTTTTGTGCTGCCAGTTATCGCGCTGGCGGGGGCGTTGACCTCGGCCTTGTATGTGCCGATGGCGGGCATCGATCCGGCTTACAGCTTTAATGGCGATCTCGTGGTTGGGCTGTATATGCTCAGCCTGCTCACGCTCTGCACCGGCCTGGCTGGGGCGAATACGCTGGATCGGTTCTCGCTGATCGGCGCGACGCGCACGCTGACGCAGTTGTTCTCCTATGAAGCGCCGTTTTTGTTGGCGCTGCTCGGCCCGGCGATTATTGTTGGAAGCTGGCAGATCAAAGAAGTGAACGATTACGCCAGCAACCACACCTGGTTTATGCTCACGCAGCCGGTAGGTTTTGTCGTGGCGTTGATCGGGTTGATGGGCAAGCTCGAACTGCCGCCCTTCGACGCCCCCGAAGCCGAAACCGAAATCGTCGCCGGGGCGCTGACGGAATACAGCGGGCGGGGTTACGCGCTGTTCCGCCTGGGACGGGGCATCGAGCTGGTGATCGGCCTGACTCTGGTCACGGCGTTTTATCTGGGGGGCATCAGCAACCCGGTTGAATTTGCCCTCAAGACGTTGGTGCTGCTGATCGTTCTCGCCAGTTTACAATCTCTGATGGCTCGTCTGCGGATTGATCAGACGGTGGGTCTGTGGTGGCGTTATGGGGCGATCCTGGTGCTGGCACAGTTTATCGTCATGGTCATCTGGGAGGGAATCACCTCATGAAAGTAAAACTCACGATGATGTGGAAAGATGCACTGGAGTCGCTGGTGAAGTCCCCCGCGACCCAGCGTTACCCCTTCGTGCGATTGAGCGCGCCCGATCAACTGCGCAGCAAACTGCATTGGAATCTTGAGAACTGCACCGGCTGTGGCCTGTGCGCGAAAGACTGCCCGGCAGATGCGATCAAGATCATCGTGCTGGACAAAAAAGCCAAACGTTTTGTCTTTCGTTACCAGGTTGATCACTGCACATTCTGTTCGCAGTGTGTGGTAAGCTGCCGCCAGGATTGTCTCTCGATGGCCAATAACGAATGGGAATTGGCCGCGCTGAATAAGGATAAATTTACCGTCTATTACGGTCATGCTTCCGATGTCGAATCTGTTATGGAAGACGAATCTGACGCAGAAAACGGCGAGCCTGCGGGCGTCTAACCCCCAGTTTCGCACGGCGATTGTGGGCATCGGGAATGAATTCGGCGGGGATGATGCTGCCGGAATTGCCGCTGCCCGCGCTTTGATTCCTCTGTTAGCTCACCGGGAGCAGGTTGTGGTGATCGATGCCGGGCCTGCTCCCGAAAACCAGACCGGCGCGCTGCGTGTTTTCCGCCCCGATCTGGTGCTGCTGGTCGATGCCGCGCAGATGAACGAAGAACCCGGCACGATCCGCTGGCTCGATTGGCAAGATACCACCGGCCTGAGCGCCTCCACGCATACCCTCCCCCTGCACATGCTGGCCCGTTTCCTGACGGCAGAGATCGATTGTCAGGTGGTGCTGTTGGGCATTCAGCCCGCTCGCAACCTGTTTGACGAGCCGTTGTCATTGGTGGTTCAGCAAGCGTTAGAAGACCTCGTCCAAACGCTGGCGGGCGAATTATCCGCGTAATAATCCGGATCGTCTAGCCTTCGTCTTCGTTCAACAGCGCCGCATCGAAAAACGCGATCACCCGCTGTTGGTATTCGTCACGATACTGTTTGAACGCGCCGGTATGCGATACACCCGGCGCAATCCACAGGCTCGCCCGGTCGCCCAGTTTTTCGGCAAACAGTTCGTTATAGTCTATTTCCTGATCGTTTTTGCCCGCCGCGATCAGCATAAATACCGTCGAGTCAGCCTCGATCATCGAGTCGAGCAGCGGCTTGGGCGGCTCATCTCCGCTGAGAACCTGCACCGTCGCATACATCACGCGCGGCACAAAATTCCGCACGAGCGGGCGTTCTTTAGGCAGCGCGCGCAGTTCATCGAGACAGCGATGAGTCGCGCCGTCAGCGATAATCGCTTGTAGCGCCGGAACTTCTGAGGCCGCGCCGAGCAGCACCTCGCCGCCCAGCGATGATCCTAACGCGCCAATCGTTTTAACGTCCTCTTGTGTCAGCAAAAATTCAACCGCAGCGCTCACATCGCGCGTGCCCTGCCAGCCCAGACGGTTAGTTCCGCCTTTGCTCGTCCCATGTCCGCGCAGGTCCAGCGCCAACACGCCGTACCCCTCTTGGACCAGCATATCCGCATACCCGCGCATACTTTCCCGCGATCCGCCTGCCCCATGAATCAAGATAATCGCTGCGCCGTTCGCCGGAGGGCGATACCATGCCGCCAACGTCACATGATCGGCGGTTTTTAACGAGATAGTTTCAAACCCCTCCGGCGGATCACCCACCGACTCTTTATAGGGAAAAACAACCACGATCCCAAACCCAATGGGCAAGAGCAGATATACCCCAATAATCAGAGTCACGATCCCAATGACCAGCCAGCGTAAAGCGCGTTTGCGGCTTGGCAGCTTCAATTTCATTTCTATTTCCTCTGCAAGTTGTATAAACACAACAACACTGCGCCCCATTTTCCCGCATTCTGCGCCCGTTGCAAGAAGTCAGATTTCCAGCAACCAGAGGGGGGATCAGCTATTCCGGATAATCAGATTGGTGGTCGAATCTTCTTGACTTGCAGACAGGTTAAACGCTACAATAGAGTTAGTTGGTTGCACCAACCAACTAATTATAATCATTGACAAAGTTGTTTTTTCTAAAAGCCTATGCCACCCCAAAATACTTTTCGAACTGCCGACCAGGCCCTGGTACGAGAGATTAACCTCTCGCTGATCCTCAAGCATTTGTTTGTGCATTCCCCGCTGTCACGCGCTGCCCTGGCTGAGATGACCGGCCTCAACAAGTCCACCGTATCCAGTTTGATCCAGGAACTCATTGACCGGCGCTTCGTGCGCGAGGTCGGGCTGGTGGCGGGCAGCGTGGGACGCCCTTCGATTATGCTGGAACTCAATCCTCAGGCGGGATTTTTGCTTAGCTGTGAGTTAGGCGTGGATTTTATTTCGGTGGTGTGTACGAATTTCGGCGCAGAGGTGATCTGGCGTCACCGAGAAAGCACGCGCACCCACGATCAGCAGGCGATTTTAGATCGGGTGGTCGCGCTTCTGCGTCAGGCGGCCAATGAAGGGCAGACACGCTGCGACGGCTGCGGCGGGCTGCTCGGTCTGGCGTTGGGCGTGCCGGGTTTGATCGACCAATCCAGCGGCACCTTGTTGTTTGCGCCCAACCTGCAATGGCGAGATGTTCCCCTGCGTGACATTTTATCGAATGCGTTTGAAGGCGTGCCGGTCTTTGTGGACAACGAAGCGAATATGGCAGCGCTCGGTGAAACGTTGTTCGGCGCGGCGAAAGGCTATCACGAGGTGTTGTTTATCAGCGCGGGCGTGGGCCTGGGGGGAGCGCTTGTCCGCGATGGGCAGTTGATGCGCGGGACGACCGGCTTTGCCGGGGAATTTGGTCATATGACGATGGACCCGGACGGCGACCCGTGCAACTGCGGCAGCCGGGGCTGTTGGGAAACACAAGTCAGCCAGTCCGTGGTTTTTCGTTATCTCCAACAGGGACATTCGCGCGTGTTGGACGAGGTGAATGATCTCGATCAACTGTCGATCCCGCTGGTGATCGACGCTGCTCGCGCGGGAGATTGGGCCGCCCGCGCCGCTTTCGAGAATGTGGGCCGCCGCCTGGGGATCGGGATCGCTTCGCTGGTGAACGCGCTCAACCCCGATCTGATTGTTTTTGGCGGCATTCTCAGCCTGGCTGGGGAATTTTTGCTGCCGGTGATCGAGAAAGAACTGCGCCAGCGTGCGCTGCGCTGGAACCGCGAGGCCACCCAGATCACCCTGGCGCAGTATAGTTCAGATGCCTGTGTGATGGGCGGCGCGGCTGTGATCTGTCAGGCAATTTTGGCGGATCCGGCGTTGTATGGGGTGTTAGGTCGCAAATAAACCAACAAAACAGGCGCGGCTTGTCGTGCCTTGACCCGTTAGTTTACCTGTGAGGCATTTCATAAAAGGAGATTTTGAAGTGGGAAATTATGATCCGAAACCCGAACATCGTTTTACTTTTGGGCTGTGGACGGTGGGCAACGCCGGACGCGATCCGTTCGGGAGCGAAGTACGCCCGATCATCTCGCCCGTCCAGATCGTTCACCTGCTGGCCGAAGTAGGCGCGTATGGCGTGAATTTTCACGATAACGACCTCGTGCCGATCACGGCTACCCCTGCCGAACGAAATCGTATTGTGGCAGATTTCAAGAAGGCACTGGCCGATACCGGCCTGGTTGTCCCGATGGCGACGACGAACTTGTTCAGCGACCCGGTGTTTAAAGATGGCGCGTTTACGTCTAACGATCCCAAAGTGCGCGCTTATGCGCTGCACAAAACCATGCACGCGATTGATCTCGGCGTTGAATTGGGCGCGAAGGTGTATGTCTTTTGGGGTGGGCGCGAAGGGACCGAAACCGACGCCAGCAAAAGCGCGCTGGAGGCGGGCAAACGCTTCCGCGAGGCCCTCAACTTCTTGTGCGACTATGCACTGGACCAGAAATACGATCTGAAATTTGCGCTCGAAGCCAAGCCGAATGAACCACGCGGCAATATCTATCTGCCGACCACCGGCGCGATGCTCGGTTTTATTGCTACTCTCGCTCATCCTGAAATGGTCGGGGTGAATCCCGAAGTGGCGCACGAACACATGGCGGGCCTTAACTTTATGCACGCCGTCGCGCAGGCGTGGGATGCGGGGAAACTGTTCCACATCGACCTGAACGATCAACTTTTCGGGCGTTACGATCAAGACTTCCGCTTTGGGGCGGAGATGATTAAACAGGCCTTTTTCCTGGTCAAGTTCCTCGAAGATGTGAAATATTCCGGCTCGCTGCACTTCGACGCCCACGCTTATCGCACCGATGGTCCCGCAGGGGTGAAAGCGTTCGCGCGCGGTTGTATGCGCACCTATTTGATCCTCAAGGAAAAAGCAGAGAAATTTAATGCCGATCCTGAGATTCAAGCGCTGCTGGCGCAGATCAACGCGGACGACGGCGCTTATCGCTGGTCGACGGGGGGTTACAGCACCGACAAAGCCAATCGTCTCAAAACCGAGTCGTTTGACCGGGTGGCGTTGGCGCAGCGCGATTTGATGTACGAACAGCTCGATCAACTGACTATCGAATTACTGCTCGGCGTGCGTTAAGAGCTTGGAGGAAACCATGAAATATTTACTGGGTCTAGATGTCAGCACAACTGGCTCAAAAGCCCTGTTAATTGATGAAACCGGCGCCGTTGTCGCCAGCCATACCGCCCCGCACCCGATCAGCCAGCCGTATCCCTTGTGGAGTGAGCAAAATCCGGCGGATTGGTGGGAAGGGATGGTCGAATCGATCCGCGCGGTGCTGGCAAAAACCAACGCGGCGAACGCGATTCAGGCGATTGGTTTAACCGGACAAATGCATGGGCTGGTTTGTCTGGACGCAAAAAATGAAGTGCTGCGTCCGGCGATTTTGTGGAACGACCAGCGCACCCAGGCCGAATGTGATGCCATGACACAGATCATTGGGGCCAAGCGGTTGATTCAACTGACCGGCAACCGCGCCCTGACCGGCTTCACTGCCCCGAAAATTCTGTGGGTGCGCAACCACGAGCCGGAAGTTTATGCCAAGATCGCGCATGTGCTGCTGCCGAAAGATTATGTCCGTTTCAAACTCACCGGCGATTATGCCACCGATCTCGCGGATGGGGCGGGCATGGTGCTGCTGGATGTTGCCCATCGCCGCTGGTCCGAAGCCGTGCTCAAAGAATTGAATATCCCGCAGGAATGGCTGCCGAAATTGTATGAAGGTCCGGCAGTAACCGGTGTAGTGAGCGAAGCCGCCGCGCAGATCACCGGCTTAAAAGCTGGGATTCCGGTCGTCGGTGGGGGTGGGGATCAGGCTGCGCAAGCTACTGGGGTTGGAGCCGTGCAGCCGGGGATTATCGCGCTCACGGTGGGAACGTCAGGCGTTGTCTTTGCGCCGCTGTCGAGTTATGCCTATGAACCGGAAGGCCGGCTGCACGCTTTTTGCCATTCTGTTCCCGGTCAATGGCATTTTATGGGCGTGATGCTCAGCGCCGCCGGAAGCCTGCAATGGTATCGTGATACCCTCGCGCCGCAGGTCGATTTTGGCGCGCTGACGGCTGAAGCGGGAGATGTTCCGCCCGGCTGCGAAGGATTAGTGTTCCTGCCTTATCTAAGCGGCGAACGCACCCCCCACCCCGATCCGTTGGCGCGGGGCGCTTTTGTCGGTCTCACGGTGCGGCATACGCGCGCCCACCTGACTCGCGCCGTGATGGAAGGCGTCGCGTTTGGTCTGCGGGACAGCTTCGAACTGATCAAACAGGCCAGCCCTGGCGCAATCACTGAGGTACGGGTCAGCGGCGGCGGCGCAAAAAGTCAGGTCTGGCGGCAGATCATGGCGGATGTGTTAGGTGTGCCGCTGGTCGTAGCAGAAGCCATCGAAGGGGCGGCTTATGGTGCGGCGCTGTTGGCGGGCGTGGGCGGCGGCGTTTGGCCGGATGTGTTAACGGCGGCGCAGACCACCGTCAAACTCGGTGAGCGTGTCGAGCCGGGAACCAGCGTCAGCGCCTATGAATCCGTGTATGGCTTATACCGCGACCTGTATCCCATGCTCAAGCCCGCGTTTGACCGCCAGGCAGCGCTGTAGTGGGATAATTCTGCAAATGATATGGGGCGCGGCAAGCAGCGCCCCTACAAAATCAAACTTCCCCCCTCTCTTTGACTGCCTCTTGAAAACTTAATTTCACGGGTTATGATCCGTGACTGCGCTTTGTGTTCTGGTATCCAATGGACGGTGCTCATGAAACTTCGACTCTTTGACACGTATACGCGCAGCGTGCGCGACTTTGAACCGCTTAAGCCGGGTGAAGTCGGAATGTATACCTGTGGGCCGACGGTTTACGACTATGCCCATATCGGCAATCTGCGCACCTATATCTTTGAGGATATTTTGCGCCGGGTGCTGGAATTTAACGGCTACCGGGTTGACCACGTCATGAATATCACCGACGTGGGCCATTTGACTTCGGATGCTGACACCGGCGAAGATCGTATGGAAAAAGGGTCAAAACGCACCGGAATGACGGCCTGGCAGATCGCCGAACTGTATACCCAAGAGTTTCAAAAAGACCTGGCCCGGCTGAATATCAAAGAACCGAGTGTCTGGTGCAAAGCCACCGATCATATTCAAGAACAGATCAATGTGATCCAGTGCATCGAGGAGAAGGGTTACACCTATCGCACCTCGGACGGCATCTACTTCGATACTTCGAAACTATCCGATTATGGGTATCTGGCCCGGCTGAATATTGAGGGTTTGCAGGCGGGCGCGCGGGTCGAAGTGGCCGAAAAACGCAACCCAACCGATTTTGCCCTATGGAAGTTCAGCCCGCTCGGTGAACAGCGCCAGATGGAATGGCCGAGTCCCTGGGGGACGGGATTCCCTGGCTGGCATATCGAATGCTCGGCCATGTCGGCCAAGTACCTGGGTGAGTATTTCGATATTCACTGCGGCGGCGAAGATCATATTATGGTGCATCATCCTAACGAGATCGCGCAGACGCAGGCTTGCTATGGCACGCGCCTCGCTAATTTCTGGATGCACGGCTATTTTCTGCAAATTGACGAAACGCGCATGGGGAAATCGGTGGGAAATTTCCTGCGCGTCCAGACGCTCATCGAGCAGGGATACGACCCGATGACATGGCGTTTCTTCTGCCTGGGCGCACATTACCGCGCCAAGCTTAACTTCACCTGGGAAAGCCTGGACGGGGCCGCGAAAGCCTTTGATCGGCTGCGCCAGACGGTCTACCAATGGGGCGACCCCAGCACGCTCGATGAGGGCTATATGGATACTTTCGCCGAGCAGGTGAACGACGATCTCAACATGCCGCGCGCGATTGCCCTGGTCTGGGATCTGGTAAAAAGTGACCTGGCCCCATCGGTCAAAAAGGCGACGATATTGGCGTTCGACGAGGTGTTAGGGCTGAATCTCGCTGGCTGGCAGCCGCCCGCCGCTGCTGTTGTCCCGAATGAGGTGATGGCCCTGGTCGAACAACGCCAACTGGCACGCACCGAAAAACGTTGGAAAGATGCCGATACTCTGCGCGGTCAGATTCGCGATCTGGGGTATGAGGTTGAAGATACAGCACAGGGGGCGCGCGTACAGCCGCGCAAATAGATTATGCCTAACAGTCATTACAAACACGTCATCTGGGATTGGAACGGGACGCTCTTTGACGATGCGTGGTTATGTGTCGAGATCATGAATGGGCT
>JACRBK010000136.1 GCA_016234525.1 Chloroflexota bacterium | reverse complement strand
CTGATCCGTTTTGACCGCGATCTGGTGTTAGAGGGTGGTTATACCTTCGCGGGATATGAGCCGGTGGACTGCCCTATCGTGGTTCGCGTGAACGAATATGACGATACCGGCCATTTGACGCGCTTTACCGGCGGCTGGACATATCATTTCACGGCGGCTGAAACGGGCGAAACCGTCGATGTTTTGGTGATCGCTTCCTACTTCACCGATCAGGGTCACAAAGTCTGTCTGGCGGCCATTCCAGAGGCGTTTCTGCCCACCTGGAATAAATTCGTCAACGAGTGTACCCGGCTGTTTAGCGCGCTCGAACCGCTGCCCAAAGTGCGGATCATCGGCGGGCGCTCGGACTCATTTGAGCCGAATGTGGCGTGGGATGATATTGTGCTGCCCGCCAATATCAAAGACACGCTGTTGAGCGATGTCCAGTCTTTTTTTGACAAGGGCATCAGCATCTACCAGCGGCTCAAACTCAAGCCGTTCCGCAAACTGCTGCTGGCAGGTGTACCCGGCACAGGGAAAACCATGCTCTGCTCGGCGTTAGCGAAATGGGCCATCGAGCGTGATTACCTCGTGATCTATGTATCGAGCGCGGATTATTCTGGCGCGGCGTTCTGGAAAATCGAAGAGGCGCTGCAAATCGCCGCCGATTCCAAGCTGCCCGCCCTGATCCTGCTGGAAGAACTCGATGCGTTTGTGCGCGAGGAGGAACAAAAAGCCCTGGTGTTGAACGTGTTGGACGGGGCCGAAGCGCGCGAAAATGATTTTGGCACGCTGCTGATCGCCACCACCAATTATCCCGAAGCGATTGACGAACGTATTCTCAAGCGCCCAGGGCGCTTGGACCGGGTGTTCATCATCCCCGAAACGCGCGATCATGAGAGCGCCGAGAAAATGCTGCGGCACTACATGGGCGCGATGTGGCAGGATGAGCACCGCGTGGTGGTCAAAGATTTGGTCGGTTATCCCGGCGCGTTCATCCGCGAGGTGGCGATCCATGCCATGACGCAGGCGGCCTATAACGACCTGGACGCCGTGCCGCTGGACCTGCTGTTACAGTCGCTCGAACACCTGCTGGATCAGATCACGGCCCGCGACGACTTTCTATCGCGGCATCGTAACAACGGCTTTGGGTTTGTCATCATGGCGAAGTCGTAAAGCGAGAGCTGTAGATATATTTCGTAGGGGCGCTGCTTGCCGCGCCCTGTTTTACCCCTATTCCCCCTGCTCCCCTTTCCCCGCTTCGCAGAGAAAGGGGGGGAGTTTCAAAGCCGAAGGTGAGCCGATGCCTATTTCTTTTTCCGCGATTTGGCCTCGGCCTTTTCCAGATTCTCAACCACCCTCAGTTTCACAATGCGGGTGATCAGGTCGAGCGGCATCGGTTCGTCGAGTGGGAACTGAATCGAGCCTTTAGCGCCCTGGTAGCGGGCCAATTCTTCCTTAAACGCCTCAATCCCCCCTGGGGTTGGATAAAACCCAATATGATTCTTGAACGCCCCAAAGTGGACTAAATTACCTTTCAGATCGAAAGTGGGCATCTGATAACTGATTTTTTCTGTGGCATCAGGTGCGGCGGCTTGGATGGTCTCACGTATTTCTTGGAGTATGGTTCGTATCTCTTCAGGGAACGCGGCAATATACTCATCGATTGAATTGAAACGAACTTTGTCGTCATCCATGATCATCCCCTAATACGCATTCTTATTGCGCCCGAAGAACATCTGGAACACGGTCCGCAGCACGATCTTAAAATCCAGCCAGATCGACCAGTTCTCCACATACCACAGGTCATACTTCGTGCGCTCCGGGATCGAGGTATCGCCGCGCAGTCCGTTGACCTGTGCCCAGCCGGTCATACCAGCTTTTTCGCGGTGACGCTCCATATAACGCGGGATGTATTCGCGGAACTTCTCCACATACATAGGCTGTTCGGGGCGCGGCCCGACGAGGCTCATCTGCCCGAAAAACACGTTGATCAGATTGGGCAGTTCATCCCAGTTGGTCTTACGCATAAAACGCCCGATACGTGTCACGCGCGGGTCATTTTCCACCGTCCAGCCCGGCCCAAACTTCTCAGCATCCGGGCGCATGGATCGGAACTTGATCATCGGGAAGGGACGGCCATCCAGGCCCATACGATCCTGGCAGAAAAAGATCGGACCGCGTGATTCCAGCCGGATCAAAATGCCTGTCAGCACCAACACCGGGCTGAGCAGTACCAGCCCGATACATGATCCCACAATATCCATGCCGCGCTTCAGGCTGAGTTTCCAGCCGCGCAGCGCCACGTCACGCACAGCGAGCAGCGGCATCCCATCGAGATCGTCCACCGTCAGGCCGCCGGTCATATAGGCGAAGATGTCAGGATATACGCGGATATTGACCTTGCCGCGCTGGCATTTGCTGACCAACTGCACCAGTTCGCGGTGCGAGGCTTCGGGTAAGGCGATGATCACTTCATCCACCTCGTGTTGATCAATCAGTTCGCTGATCTGGCCTGTCGTCCCGATGATCGGCACATTCCCCACTTTAGCCCCTGGCTGACCGTTCACAGCGCCCACGATGTTATACCCCAGGTGGGATGAACATTGAATTTTTTCAATAATATTGAGCGCGACTTCGCCCGACCCGATGATCAGCACGTTGTCACGCCCGACTCCAGTCTGGCGCAGCCGTACCGTCATCTGGCGTTGAATCTCGCGCCCCACCGTCACCATGACGATGCCCAGCAGCCAGGCATAGACCACCACGCCGCGCGGGTAATCTAATTCCAAAGCGCTGTTTTTAAAGGCGAGGCTTTCTAAGGCGACGGCCATCAGGGTGCCAATCGACACATTTTGCGCGACGGCATAAGCCATATCGATCCGGCTGACGGCGCGTCGCTGGTGATATAACCGCCCAAAATAGAACACGACCAATGTGGTTAAAACGTGAATAATCCACATCGGCACATAGTTCGAGAACGGCGGGGGGTCAACGGGCGCGGCAGGCAGCGGCAGTTCGGCACGCAGCACATAACCGAGCGCAAATGCCCCAGCGAGCATCACCGTATCATTGACAAACAGCATGGCCCCTAACAGGCCGCGTACCCGGTGATCGCGCCCGGTGTTTAGTTGGAACCGGCGAGTGTCGGGTTCCGCAGATCGTGCCACAATGACCGTCCTCCCTTGAGAGCCAGGCCCACCAAAATCAAGCTGTGCAGCCACCAGGGAGTCGTCGCCCGGTAATGCTTGCGGTAGAAGATCAGCATCGCCCGATAGAACTCCCGCTGCGCCCGGCTCGATTGCCGGCTCGCTGCCCGTTTGACGTGGGTCACCGAGACGCGGGGGTTGTACATCACTTTCCACCCGGCTTGTTTGATTCGAAATGCCCAATCCAGGTCCTCTCCGTACATGAAATAAGTTTCGTCGAACAGGCCCACCCGCCGGATCGCCTCACGCCGCACCATCATAAACGCCCCTACCACCGAATCTACTTCGGTTTCGATGTCGGGGTCCAAGAAGCTCAGATTATAACGCCCAAAACGGCGGCTGCGCGGGAAAAGCGCTGACAAACCGACCATCTTATAAAAACTAACCTCTGGCGTCGGAAAACTGCGGCGGCAGGCTATGTCGAGATTGCCATCGAGCATGATCAACTTTGGCCCGGCGATGCCCATTTTTTCGTCGGCGTCCATATAGGCCACCATATCACGCAGGGCGGTCGGCGGCAGCACCGTGTCAGGATTGAGCGCCAGTGCATATCGCGGGACATCATCCCCACAGCCTTGATCCAGACCCAACGCACGAAAGCCCTGGTTATTCGCCTTCGGATACCCCACGTTATCCAGATTGGCGATCACTATCACCTCAGGAAATTCGCCGCGCACCATCTCCACGCTGCTGTCCGCCGAATGATTATCGACCACAACCACTTTATACGATACCCCTTCCGACGCAGCGACGGATTTCAAACAGTCGCGCAGCAGGTCGCGGGTATTCCAATTGACGATCACAATGCCAATATCCAGCATCCAATCTCCTGTTATTGCACCGTCAGACGCAGCGAATATTCCCCTTGCGAAATGCCTTCCGCGCCCATATAACGGGTCGCAATCACCCCATACAGACCATCTTCAGGCAGGGTAATATGCTGGATCTGGGCAAAAGGTTCATATAAATAGTCGCTGCTCTCCGCCAGATAGCGTCCGTCGGGCGTAAGCAAAATCACATACGGCTCTAGGGAATACGTGTTCATGCGCACCGGCAGGGCTTCTAAACGCACCGTCACGACATCACCGGCATGGCCTTCAAACTGATAAGTCGTAAGCCAGTTTTCACCCGACAGTGCGCCGCGCAAACGTTCGTCGGAAGTAATACGCACCGCCTGGGCCAGATCGACCGATCCGATCTCGACAAAATGATCGGGGGCAGGCTGCGCCGTGACATCCTTAACCGTGGTGTACAGGTCGGGATTCTGCGCCAACCGCTCGAACAGCGCCGCTTGCACCGATGTGTAATTGCCCACATGGATCGCGATCACCCGGTGATCCGCGTCCAGCAAAACGCTGGTAGGAATGGCGATAGACCCCAGGGTATTGAGCAGCGCCCCCTCAGGATCAACTGCTACGTTCAGCCCTTCTGGCTGATTAAGCAAAAACTCAAGCGCCGGGCCTTTTTCGTCCCAGCTATTCACAAACACCACGTCATAAGCGTGTTGGGCAGGATCGGCGGCGACTTCGGTCAGCAGCGGAAATTCCTGCACACATGGCCCACACCACGACGCCCAAAAGTTAACCAGCGTCGGGCGCTCAAATTCGTTCAGGTTAAACCCGGCGTATTCGGTCCCCAAGCCCGGCAAAGCAGTGTCGGGCAGCGCAGAGAATAACGGCCAGGTGGGTTTGACATCGAGATACGTTCCCAGCGTCCCCCCGGCCCACACAGTCAGATCGCCGGAACGGGTATTATGCAGGTGGATTTTGAGCGCGTCCAGTTCCATCTGCGCTTTGATCTCAGCGTCATTGCCCGATTGGGATGGCGAGGTGATCTCAGTGCCGCCAACGGGGTCTGCTCGCGTCGACGCGGGGACAGGGATGCCCCATAATTTCGCTGTGCCATCTTCGCCCGTGGTGGCTAACAACGTTCCATCCGGGCTGAACGCGATCCCGTTCACCCAGGGATAATGCGCCTGGATCGTGCCTAATTCTTCCCCTGTCAACGGGGACCAGAAAGTGACTTTGCCATCACGCGCACCCGCCGCGATCACCGATCCGTCGGGGCTGTAGGCGATCTGCGACACATAACCCGTCTTGATCACACGCAGCGGTTGGCCGCTGGTCGCATCCCACAGCCGGATCGCGCCATCCAGGCCGCTCGACGCGATCACCGATCCGTCCGGGCTGAACAGGGCGCTGCTGACCGGGGCGGCGTGACCCGACAGCACGCGAAACGGCTCAGTATCATCGAGCGTCCATTCGCGGATCGAGCCGTCCGCACTGGCGGACATCAACGCTGTGCTGTCCGCGCTGAATACGATCTCCGTCACCCAGTCGTAATGGCTGCGCAGCACCTGGGTAGAAAACTGTATATCCTGAGCAGGCCACAGCAGAAGTCTGTTCGCGGCATAGCCTGTCCCTAACGCCAACCACAACCCATCCGGGCTGTAGGCGAGGCTGTAGCCCGGCTCTCCGAGTAAATATTTGAAGACAGGCCATGGACCAGGAGTAGGCAGCTCCCACACGCGCAGCCAACCGTCCCAACCGGTCGATGCTAAGCGCAGCCCATCCGGCGCAAAAGCCAGGGCGTAAATTTCGAGATCGTGCGCGGGCCACGACAGCACCGGGTCCAGGTTTTCGCCGGAGGTATCCCACAGCCTGATCCGGCCATCCGAAGCGCCCGTAGCGATGCGCTGCCCGTCCGGGCTGAACGCCAGGGCGAACACTTCGTCCCCGCCGTGTTCAAATGTGGCGATCTCTGCCAGCCCAGCGCTGATATTCTCCGCTGTGATCGGGACACGCCCGGCAGACTGCATTCGCGGCGCGCCGGATGCTGCCGAAACAGCACTAAAGACAATCAGGAAGATGCAGATCAGGCCCGATGATTTTAGATGCTTCATGGTTTGCACTCCCTTAATAGTTTTGCGAACAAGTAGTTCGTTATTCTAGCATATCACAAGCCAGCCGGGCTAAACCCTATGCTCGCCTGACGCGCACTTGACGATAGGCTAACGATCACTCTGTAAAAAGTACAGGGCGCGGCAAGCAGCGCCCCTACAGAAGTCATTGATCGATAAGATACTACCTACCGCAGCGCTTTACGCACTTCCTCAAACGACGCGCGCCAGGCATCCAGCAGGGCCGCGTGAGGCGTCCCGGCGGGCGGTGCGACCATACGCACCCGACGATAACTGCCCGCGCTGGCGCACTCTACCGTGATCGTCACCCCGTCGTGGATCGCGGCAGGAATCGCATCCGCGTCCCAGGCCGCGTCTGCTGCTTCGACAGCGCGCAGAAAAGCCGCCAATGTTTCCGGCGCAATCAGGCGCTTTTGTCCCTGTCCGAGCGGGGTACGCGGCGTACAAGCGGCGCATATCTCCAGCCGCGCGCCCTGCTCCGTTTCGATCAGCACAAAACGATCCTGGCTGACGGTAAACGGGGCAATCGCCGACAACACCCACAGACGCTCCGCCTTCTGCTCCTCACGGAATCGCTGGACATTCAAGGCTCGTGGATCGGTCATTCAACATTCTCTCCTACAACATCCCCGAATCGAGCGCTCTCAAATTAGCGGTGGGCAGGGTGAGCAGCGGCGCGCCCCGTAGGGCAGCCCGCAGTGCCTCCCGATCATCCCAGGAATACTCTACCGAGCCAAAACACATACTCTGCTCATGCCCCTTGCCACACGCAATCACCAGATCGCCGCGCCGCGCCATCGAACAACCCAGCGCCAATGCGCGGCCCCGGTCCATCACACGCCAGAAAGTTTCACCCTCGCTGCCGCCCCGGCTGATGCAGCCCTGCGCCATTTCGTTGAGAATCGCGGCGAGAGATTCGGTGCGCGGGTCTTCGGCGGTCAAGATACAAATATCGGCCAGTTCGCTGCCAACTTCGGCCATCAGGCGGCGTTTATCACGATCCCGCAGGCCCGCGCTGCCAAACACGGCGATCACCCGCTTGTCCGGAGGGATCATCATCCGCGCCGCTTCCAGCGCGCGTTTAAGCGCATTGGGCGTGTGGGCAAAGTCTACCACTGCCATAAAATCCTGCCCCTCGTCGATGCGTTCCATGCGCCCCGGAATCGGGGACATAGAGCCGATCCCCTCCAACACGGCGCGGCGGAATCGTTCGGGATCGTGGCCGAGCAGCGCGCTCGAAGCTGCTACCGCCGCCAGGATATTCGAAACATTAAAAGCCCCAACGAGGCGTGTTTCAACCCATTGGCGCAGATCGTCCGGGCCATAGGTGAACAGCCGGGTGACATCGGGCATATACTCGATGTCTTCGGCGCGCACATCAACCGGGTACATGGGATCAAGGGCATACGTCAGCACGCGCTGGACTCCCTCGGCCTCGCGGCGGAACAAGTCGGCGCTGGGATCGTCGGCATTCACGACGGCGACTTTTGCCACGCCCGTTTTGCGAAAACTGCCCGCCGTTATCGAAAACAGGCGCGCTTTATCGCGGCGGTACTGCTCCCAGGTGCCATGAAAATCGAGGTGTTCGTGCGTGACGTTGGTCAGAACGGCCACATCAAAATCCACGCCGTTTACGCGGCCTTGCGCCAGCCCATGCGATGTAACCTCTAATACGGCGTGCGTCAGTCCGGCATCGACCATTTTCGCCAGGTACATCTGAATTTCGTGCGCGGGCGGCGTGGTCACATGCAGCCCGGTTTCCAACGACTGATCCCCGATCACCGCATGGACCGTCGACACTAACCCCGCCCGCAGTCCAGCCGCGTTGAGAATGCTGTGAATCAACGTGCAAGTGGTGGTTTTGCCGTCTGTCCCGGTCACGCCGATCACTGCCAGCTTGCGCGACGGGTAATCGTAATAGGCCGCCGCCAACGGTCCTAAAGCCGCCATGCCTTCGGCGACCTGCGCATAAGGAACCGGGCAGTCCACCCGCTCTGGGGGGTGTTCGCCCACGACCGCCACCGCACCATTATTCACCGCCGCAAGGATCAAATCGTGACCGTCGATAGTCGCACCGCGCCTCGCCACAAAAACCCCACCCGGCATGATCGTCCGGGTATCTTCGCTCACCGGAGCCGAAATGGATACGTCCTCGGCAGGGGGGATGATCAGATTAGGGAGGTTCATCAGGAGATCACTGAATTTCATGGTTGATGTCCATTTCTTAACCAATAATTCCGGGGAGAAGAATCCGCTTTCATTGTAGCCGATCTGAGCGGGATTACCGAAAAAATCTCCCCGTTGAGGTAAGAGAGATTTTACCCGTCTCCCCTACAAACAAAAACACCGGCGAGAAATTTTTTCTCCCCGGTGTCTGTCTCACCCCTTCCCCCCGCCCCTCTTGAGAAGTTCCCCAAAAGAAGGATCAGGGGTGAGCAAAAAGTCAGCCTTCAGCCATCAGCTTTCAGCAAAAGCGGCCCCGCCCCTCGCCACAAAATCTGGTCGATTGTCGTCCCCTCTCCAACTCGGTTGGAAAAGGGGTAGGGGGTGAGGCGGTTTTAGCGCAGTTGTGCCGACAGCGCCGACAGATCGCCGCGCACGCTGCCATCGACCACTTTATCCCCGGCGCGAATGACCAGACCACCCAGGATCGCGGGGTCTACCTTATACTCGATCTGATCGGCCCCGGTCAGTTTTTTGACATCCGATTTTTCATCATCCGCCAACGGCACCGCGCTAATCACGGTGATCTGTTTGCCCAAGCCCTTAGCCTCGGCAGGCGCTTCTGAGAAGAAGCGTTTTAACACGCTCTTGGCGCGTTTTTCGTCCATCCCATCACCGATCAGCCGTTCGGTGGCAGAAATCGCCAGCGCCGCGATCTGGTCGCGGGTGTCCGCCAAAATACGGTTGCGTTCTTCTTCGGCCTGCGCGCGGGCTGCGGCGCGCTGCTGTTCGGCTTCGGTGGCAGCGTCGCGCAAAATCTGCTTGACCTGTTCCTCACCGCGCTGGCGTGCTTCTTCGACCAGCTTTTGACCATCACCGCGCGCCTGCGCCAACATTTTGTCGCGCTCGCGTTCAGCGTTCTCGCGGGCCTCTTCTGCGGCGCGCGCGTCTTCCAACTGTTGAGCTATTTTGGCAGCACGTTCATCTAGCATCTTGGTCACGCGGGGCCATACACCGCGCGCCAACAAGAAAAAGATGATGCCAAAGTTCACCAGTTGGGCGATAAAAAAGCCTAAATTAATGCCCAGTGCCTCCACTTAGCGCCTCCCGTGAACCGACACTACATCACGAATAGAATAATCAGGGAGACGACCAGCGCATAAATAGCGACGGCCTCAGCGAAAGCGATACCCAGAATCATGTTGGTGATAATCTGGTCCGCAGCGTCGGGGTTGCGTCCGATGGCAGTCAACGCGCCCTGGACAACCAGGCCGATACCAATACCCGGCCCGATCACACCGATCATCGCTAGGCCCGCGCCAATGGTCTTGAGCGCGGTGATAAAGTCGGTCCCATTAATTTCCATGCAGTCCTCCTTAAACCGTTCGGTGAATGTTCAGACGTTTCTACGTCATTGGTAATTAGTGTGATTCGTCGTGTCCGTGCCCGGCCATCGCCATTGAAGAGAAGACCAACAGCAGCATCGAGAACACAAACGCCTGGATCAGCCCGACGAACAATTCCAGCGCATACACACCCGCCGGAACCAGCATCGACAGCATGAACGACATCACGACCAGCAGCACGCCGCCCGCAAACAGGTTGCCAAAAAGACGGAAGCCAAAGCTGAGAATTTTCGAGATTTCCGAAATGATTTCGAGCAGCCCGACGGCAAAATCCATAATGCCCATCGGATTTTTGCCCGCATTCTCAAGGGCAGGTGTGTTGACAAACTTGGTAAAGTAGCGGATGCCGTGCGCGCTCACGCCGAAGTATTGAATGGCGATGAACGCCAACAACCCCAACGCCAACGTCAGGTTCAAATCGGTGGTCGCGCCGCGCAAAAAGGGCGTGACGATATAGAGATCATCGCGGTAGTAGTTCTCAGTCACGACTTCGGCGACGACTTCGGCGGAGTTATCTATTACAGTGGCGGCTTCCTCGGCGCTCACTGTGCCTGCTTCAGCCGCTTTGTTCAATTCTTCTACCACCAGCGCCACGGCGGCGGTCTGAACGGCCTCGACACTGCCGCCGTTGGAGCCGACATACGCCGCAATGCTGCTGCCGTTGCCGACATCATCCTTCAGCGAAACCGACTCGACCTTCAATTCTTGCGCCGCCGCCGTCAACAACGCGCTCTGCACAATCTCCTCAGTGGGATCGTGATGCGCTGCGCCGTCTTCTTTGTGGTGGCACAGATTGTAGTTCTCTTCGGTGGCGCGGACGCCGCGATCCATCGTCTTACGGACATCCAGCCGGTTGCCCACTTTTTCATAGCCGACCATACCATCTTCGGCGCAGTGCATCAAGCCCACGCTTTCGACACTGGGAATCAGCTTGATCCAGTTCGCAATCAGCAAAAACAAGAAGATTGTTGCCATCAAAGGAAACACTTTTTTGGCGTTCGCCCCGGCGGTATTCTTCGCTAGCCCGTACAGCAGCCCGGTGATCACCTCAAACAGCCCTTGCAGGCGTCCGGGGATCGTTTTCATTTGGCGCGTCGCCCCAAAGGCGAACAACAGCACCACGACATCGGTGAGCAGGGTGGCGATCAACGTATTGGTGATCGTCAGGCCCTTGATGCCCACGAAGTCTTCCCAGACTTTTTCACCAGGGACCATGATCACGGGCAGTGCCACTGCGATCCCCTGGCCGGCCATCAGACCGGGCACGATGCCGCAAAAAAACACACTGACTGCAATAATCCCTAAGAGTATCCAAACTCCTTTCAAGAGCGTTTCTCCTTGTGTAGCGAACCGGCAGCATCCCCCGCCCCAGCATCAGAGTTCTGAGCAGGGTGCTTGATTGCCGCCACCGACGATAACAACAGCCGGATCATCATATACAGACTGACCGGCACACTGACCAACACCAGCCCGATGGTAAACAACGGGTGTGTATTCAGCCGCGCATCTAAAAACATACCAGCAAACAGCGCCATAAAAATCAATATCACCGTCATACAGCCCGACTGACCGGCGACACTCGCCAGGGCCAGGTTGCGGACGTAATCGGGATTGGACTTTTGAGTCATGCGCAGCACCTTACGAATGGTCCAGTATTGACTGGCGGGAATGCTGAGCAGCAGCAGCCCAACGCTGAACACAGGATGCAGGTTGACCACGAGAAAATCGAGCAGCATCCCCGCTCCGGCAGCAATCAATACCAGGAAGACGCCCGATACCCCCGGCTCACCTAACACAGCCTGGAGTGCGGCCCGGTGCGCATCCTGCGATAACCCTCTACGCTGCATCTGCGATGATCCTGCCGCGTGTGACGCGGGCAAAGCAGCGCACCGTACCTGTTAGCTGTGGTGCGCCCGTGACCAAAACCTTCACATGTACCTTATTGCACAAACATAACAAAATTGAGGGAAAATGTCAAAGATTAATTTCAAAAATGTTTGTTTTTTTGTTTTTTTTATCCTCTATTCACGAAATTCCTAGAGATTCACTCCAAAATCATACCCCATTCGTGCTAAATTCTGGAATAGGAGGTGTGTCAACCTATGGAACCCATTCAAGGCATTCACCATATTACCGCCTTTGCCAGCGATCCCCAGGCAAATGTGGACTTTTATCACAACCTGTTAGGGCAGCGGCTCGTCAAAACGACCATCAACTTCGATGATCCGGGAACCTACCATTTGTACTACGCCGATTATACCGGCAGTCCCGGCACCCTGCTCACCTTTTTCCCCTGGCCAGGAGCGCAGCGCGGCGTGCGCGGCAGCGGTGAAGTCGGTGCCGTCGCCTACAACATCCCCACCGGATCGATGGGATTCTGGCGTGATAGGCTGACACGGCAGGGGATCACCGTCGCAGAGGGCGAAACACGGTTCGGCGCGCCCGTATTGACCTTCGACGATCCCGACGGGATGCCGCTCGAACTGATCGCCACCGAAACGCCGGGTACGATCCAGCCCTGGGCGGACGGGCCGATCCCGGCAGAACACGCGCTGCGCGGTTTTCACAGTGTGACCCTGTGGGCCGCGCGCCACGAACCGACTGCGGCTCTGCTCACTCATGTGATGGGTTACACCGCCGCCGGAGAAGAACAAAATCGCTGGCGCTTTGTGGGCGCAGGCAGCCTGGGGCCGGTCGTCGATGTGTTGGTCAACCGCAGCCTGCCACGCGGTATGATGGGCGTGGGATCGGTGCATCATGTCGCCTTTCGCACGCGCGACCATGACGAACAACTCGAATACCGCGAACAGCTCACCCGTGTCGGGCTGAGTGTCACCCCGGTGCGGGACCGGCAGTATTTCCAGTCGATCTATTTTCGCGAGCCGAACGGGGTGTTATTCGAGATCGCTACCGATGGGCCGGGCTTCGCCATCGATGAGCCGGTCGAAAAACTCGGCGCGAGTCTCAAACTGCCCCCCTGGCTGGAATCCGAACGCGCGAAGATCACTCAAATCCTGCCACCCTTCAGAGTCAAACCTATCGATCAGGAAACCAGCCATGCTTGAGATCGCCACAGCGGGCAAACCGCTTTCAGCAGCGCGGGGCGCGATGATCCTGGTGCATGGGCGCGGATCAACGGCGCACAGCATTTTGCAGTTGGCCCGCGACCTGCATCACGAGGATCTCGCCTATCTCGCCCCCCAGGCGGCGGGTTTTTCGTGGTATCCCTACTCGTTTCTGTTCCCGCTCGCTCAAAACGAGCCAGGGCTGTCGACCGGACTGGCTGCGCTGGCGAGCGTGTTGGAACAGATCAAAACGGCGGGGATCGGTTCCGAGCAGATCATCATCGCGGGATTCTCACAAGGGGCGTGTCTCGCGGCGGAATTTGTCGCCCGCCACGCGCAGCACTCCGAACGTTTAGGCGGGCTGATTGTCTTTAGCGGCGGGCTGATCGGCCCGCCCGGCACCCCCCGCGATTATCCCGGAACGCTGAACGATACGCCCGTGTTTATCGGCTGCGGCGACAATGACAGCCATATTCCGGTGGCGCGCGTCGAAGAAACGGCTGCCGTGTTCGAACAGCTTGGCGCAGCCGTCACTTACCGTATTTATCCTGGCCTGGGCCATACGATTGTTCCGGATGAGATCGATCACGCGCAGCGCATCGTCCAGGCGGTGATGGAATCGCGTTAGAAACGCGACGATTCGCGGCAAAACTCATCTAAATAAACAGGTTTGCGTTTAAAAACGACCTCACCCCCTACCCCCTCTCCAACCCAGTTGGAGAGGGGACCGCTGCCCAACGGGTTTTCGTAGGGGCGCTGCTTGCCGCGCCCGGTTTGTATAAAAGAGGAGAATGGACCCTATGCCGCGTTTTGACATGCCGCTGAATACGAACGATCAGAGTGTGGACCGTGTGTTAAGCAGCAGTTTCCCGGTAGCGCTCGTCTTGTGGAACGGCACAAAGCTGGACAGTTCCTTGGACGAAACGCTGCGCCAGGTCGCGCGGGATGATGCCGGGCGGCTGATCGTGGCAAAGCTCAATGCGCAGGAAAACCCGCAGACGGCAGCCCGTTTTAACGATACGCTGCCCGGCCTGCTGATCTTCCGCAATGGGCAGGAAACCACACGCGCCAGCCGGATCACATCAGCCAGTTTCCGCCAGCATATCGATCATCTGTTGGGACGTGGCCCCGCGCCCGCCGCTGAATCCCCGGCCCAGCAGGATCAAGCCCGGCCCGCGTCAAAACCCGTCACCGTGAACGATTCCAGCTTTCAGCGCGATGTGTTAGACAGCGATCTGCCGGTATTGGTCGATCTGTGGGCAGAGTGGTGTCCCCCCTGCCGGATGATCGCGCCCATCGTGGAAAAATTCGCGGGGGAATATGCCGGGCGGCTCAAGGTTGCCAAGCTGAACGTGGACGAGAATCCGTATACGTCTTCGCGTTTTCAGGTCCAGAGCATTCCTACGCTGCTGTTGTTCCGCAACGGGAAAGTCATCGAGCGGATCGTAGGGGCCGCCCCTGAACCGCTGCTGCGCGGCAAGATCGATGCGGCTTTGCGCTAATCTGTCCTCCATTGTTGGGAAACCGCCAACCGGGTTACAATGTTGCTATAGCAGCAGCATGAGAGTGAATCATGGCGACAGCAACACAACAGGTAACAGTCGAAGAATTTGACCGGTTGGCGGAACAGCCCGAAAATGCCGCACGGCGGTTGGAATACATTGGGGGAGACGTTGTCGAAGTGGTATCGAATAATTATGCGTCGGTTATTGCCAACAAAATCAGTTTTTATATCCAGCTATTTTTGATCCAGCACAACATCGAAGGTTACGTCACCGGCGCGGACGGCGGCTATCAGATCGGGCGGCAGCGGTATATCCCCGACGCGGCGTATATCTCCAAAGCCCGCCAGCCCCACCCCTCTCACGACGCCTACAACCCAAACCCGCCCGAACTGGCGGTTGAAGTGTTGTCCCCCACTGATTCGCCGGCCCAGTTACGCTTTAAGATTGCGAGTTATCTGGCGGTAGGGACGCTCGTTTGGGTGATTAACCCAGAAGAAAAACACGTTGAAATTTACACGCCCGGCGAACATCCTGTGCGCGTGGATGAAGAGGGGCGGCTAGACGGAGCGAATGTGCTGCCCGGTTTTACCCTGGCGGTCAAAGACATTTTCCCCGATTAACACAAAAAAGACGGCTCCAATACGGGGCCGTCTTCTATAAACCGGGAATAAGGGCAGACCAGCCCTACAGCATCACATACAGCTCGTGAGCCGCGTCCGTCGCCCAGTAGATCAGCGGCGAGACTAACACCGTGCCGAACAGCACCACACCCGCCGACGAGATCGACAGCGCCCACACATGCGCCAGACTGACCGGAATTG
>JACRBK010000135.1 GCA_016234525.1 Chloroflexota bacterium | reverse complement strand
GGTCTGCCCTGGGATAACGAACTGATCTCGTTTTTCGCCGGGATGTTCCTGCTGGTGGGCATCCCCATCATATTGATCCGGTGGGTGTTCAAACAGCCGTTATCGCTCTACGGATTGGGGCTGCCACCCAGACATCGCTGGCGGCTGGCTGTACAAACCTTTTTGTTTGTGACGCTGGTCAGCCTGCCGTTTTTTTGGTTCGGCTCGCGCATAGGCGCTATGCGCGACCTCTATCCGCTGTACCGGTCTTTTGACAACACTGGCCAGTTTATCCTCTATGAATTGTCCTATCTTCCATTTTTTATCGCCATCGAGTTTATCTTTCGAGGCTACCTGCTCTTTGGGTTGGCAGGCGTACAGGATAGTGAGGCCCACGACACAGGCATCAGCGGGCCGTTCTACTTTGGCCGTTATGCGCTGCTGATCCAGATGTTATCGTATACGGCCTGGCACCTGGGCAAACCTGCGTTGGAGTTATGGGGAACGCTGGTCTGGGGACTGACGGCAGGCGCCACGGCCTATACGATACGCTCAATCTGGCCGATTGTGCTGTCCCACTGGCTGCTCAACGTATTCATTGATGCGCTGATCTGGCAGTCTCTCTAGGTAATTCAGCGTGTCGAACCCGACTCACCCCGCCGTTTCGACCGTATAAGTACGCAAACGGCTGTAGTTAAAAATGCATGAGCTTCCAGCGCCTTCCGCGCCTTCGCCATTGTAAGATAACGATAGGGTTATGCCAGAACTATCGGGCAGCCAATACAGGCTGGTCAGACTGAGATATCCACTGGTCATATAGCCAATATCGCTCACATCGTTACCACTGTTCAGACAGGTGGTCACTGGGGCGGGTTCTTCCAGCAGGTTTGACGCGGGGCTGGCCAGACCGGTTTCCAAATTGATCACGACAAGTTCACTCAGATCCGTGACATTACTGCTGAACAGTTGAACAGCGGCATACGCCTCGTCAGGGCTTACCCAAACCGCCGAGGACGGCACTGGATACTGCTGAAGCAGTGGGCCGTCTGGCAGGCTGTAAATAAGCAGTGTCGAGGAAAAATCGCTCATGTCGTCGGGGTTGTTAAAGTGGATAACATCCAGGTGTTCGCCGTTTGCCGAAAATGACGCCAAGGCATAATCGGTGCCGCCCTCGACAGGGATTTCGACGATCTCGGTTTCTGCCTGCACGTCGACAACGTGAAAACTCGTCCCACCTGCCACCACAACTTGGCTATGATCCGGACTGTAGACGGAAAACTCAGGATAATCGCTGTATTCGGCGAGCAGCGCGTCATAAGTGGCACTCGTCTGTGTGATCACCTCGCCGCCGCTCGCCAGGGGGATTAGCACATTGAAGCTTTGATAAGTCTCCGGGTCGTTATAACGAATGCTCAAATCGCCCGCCGGGGTGAAACCCATCGGCGTGATAAACAGGTCGACGTAGGGTTCATCAAGGCTCACCAGGGCATCGGCATAATCGTCCACATCAACCTGTGTCCCGTCAGCGACGTTGTAAGCTCGCAGAGAATTATGGTACCCAAAGCAGTTGTCCATCAATATCCATAAGGTTGTCCCTGCCGGATCGAGCGCCGACGTCACCGGGCAGTCTAAACCAATGTCATATTCTGCCGTCTGGATCAGGTTCACTCCCCCGCCCTGCGCTGCATAGATCGAAATGGGCGCGGCTAACATAAGCGCCACGATCAATAAAACGAACCTTGCATTTTGGTATCGTATGGACTTGCGAATCATATACACATTGCTCCTACACTCCGAACGTTGATGCGATTTAAGGGGTATGCCTAAGCGCAGAATTGACAGTACCTCGGCTGATGATGATTATCATGAAAAAGAGGTTAATAATCCAAATTTAGAAGATAATAACTTGACTTTTTAGAGCAAATGATTTATATATAGAACATATGTACTATTTGCGTTTGCCTATCGAATGCAGTTACCCGGAGAAATATTATGAATGACCGCGGAACAAACTTGAGAAAAGTCGTCGCCGGGCTGTTTATATCCCTGGATGGCGTTACCGAATCTCCCGATCAATGGCAGTTCGATCACTTTGATGATGGCATGATGACCGCGATGGGCGCGCACATTGCCGCTGAGGATACCATCTTGATGGGGAGGGTGACGTATCAAGAGTGGGCATCGTATTGGCCGACCGCCACGGACGAACCGTATGCAAGCCACATCAACAATGCGCCCAAATATGTCGTCTCAACGACGCTGAATAAAGTCGAATGGGGCGACTGGCATAATGTGACGCTGATCAAAAGCAACCTTGCAGAAGAAATCGCCCGTTTGAAGCGGCAGCCCGGAAAAAACATTGGCGTCGCTGGCAGCTCTACCCTGGTTCGATCACTGCTCCGCGACAATCTTGTTGATGAACTTACGCTCATGATCCATCCGGTGGTCGCGGGACGCGGCAAGCGTCTCTTCGTAGACGGAAGCGATCTGAAGCGACTCCAACTGGTTAATTCCAAGGTGACCAGTACGGGTGTCGCGCTGCTCACCTATCAGCCGAGAATCAGCGAATAACCCTGGCGTATCTTCAACCGAGCTTCATAAAAAATCCAGGAGACATGTGCAGTGGACAAACAAACTCTCACCAGCCTGTTCAATTATCATTATTGGGCTAACCGCCAACTCTGGCGTGTGATGATGACGCTGAGCGAAAAGCAGTTCACGCAAACCCTGAGCGACGGGAGTCCTTCGATTCGGACGCAGATCGTTCGTATGGTGGCGAATGAAAATCTGTGGGTAAATTACCTGTGGCATGGTGAAGTCGAATTTCTGCAAGAGTCGCATATCCCGACCCGATCCTGTATTCGTGAAGAATGGGATGCCCTGGAAGAGGAAATCCATGATTTTATCGACGAGCTGAGTCCCGCCGATTTGGAAAGCCGGGTTGACCCCGCTTTTCTGGATACACATGTCTCCCTAAGCGTAGGGGAGATTCTGCTGCAAATCATCCATCAGGCGACCGAATGCCGCGCCCAGATACGCCTCCATCTGTCTCGCCTGGGGTCACCTCCCTTTGCTCAAGATTTCATCGATTTCCTAGTTGAGCAAGATACGCGCCGGTTTTTAGAGGGCTATCGCCTATCAAATCCTGAACTGAGAATCTGAGAACCAACCTCAGATTCTCAACTGATGCCCAAGGGTTTCGCCTTGAGGCTATGCGTTTTTGATTTCGTGTTAGAGCTGCGCGCCGCTGATGGATCACTGACTTGACTTCTGGCCTTCTAGTGCTTATTCTAGGATCCAAAACGTTTTCAGTGGCGTAATGCACTAAGGCTCATCACGTTGACATCTGAACGCATTCTTGAAAAACTTATCTTTCTGTACGGAAATCAGCAAGGCAGTGCCTGTTATCAACAATTACTCCGGCAGATTGCTGATTTCCGTACCCATTATCCGCAGTTCTCCCGACAGCCGGTCGATCCCGCCAACCGGGTGACAGAACGTGACATCGTTCTGATCACCTATGGTGATTCATTAAAAGATACTGGCACGGCCCCGCTGCGTGTGCTGCACGAATTTTTGGCCCACTATCTGTCGAATGCGATCTCGACGGTTCACATTCTGCCTTTTTTCCCCTATTCTTCCGACGATGGATTCTCGGTGATCGATTACCTGGCGATCAACGCTGATCTGGGAGAATGGAAACACATTGACCGGTTAGGCAAGGACTTTAAGTTGATGTTTGATGGTGTGATCAACCATGTCTCTGCCCACAGCGTCTGGTTCAAACGGTTTTTGGAGGACGACCCCGCTTACCGCGAATTTTTTATCACGGTTGATCCGTCTGCCGACCTGTCGGCGGTGGTACGTCCGCGCACGCTGCCATTACTCACCCGGTTCGAGACCAAAGCCGGGCCGCGTCATGTCTGGACCACCTTTAGCGACGACCAGATCGATCTGAACTTTGCCCATCCTGACGTCCTGCTCAAGATCGTGGACATGCTCTTGTTTTATATCGCGCATGGGGCGAGGCTGATCCGCCTGGATGCCATTGCTTACCTGTGGAAAACAATCGGGACATCCTGCATTCATCTACCTGAGACACACACGATCATTCAGTTGTTCCGCGACATCCTCGATCAGGTGGCGCCGGGTGCAGCGCTGATCACCGAAACGAACGTCCCCCACGCGGAGAATGTATCCTATTTTGGAGACGGCACGAACGAAGCGCAGTTGGTCTATCAATTCACGCTGCCGCCGTTGTTGTTATATACCTTTGCCAAAGGTGATGCTACCGTTTTTAGCGACTGGGCGGCAGGGCTGGAAAAAGTCTCAGACCAGACGACGTTTTTTAATTTCACAGCCTCACACGATGGAATCGGCGTGCGCCCGGTTGAGGGTATTCTGCCGCCCCATGAGATCGCGGCGTTGGCTGCCCGTACCCAGCAGCATGGGGGCGATGTGTCGTTCAAAGCAAATCAGGATGGCTCGTCCAGCCCCTACGAATTAAACATTAATTACTTCGACGCGCTTTCTGACCCTGGTGGAAACGAACCGCTCGAACTTCAGGCGCGGCGTTTTCTGGCTGCACAGGCGATCCAGCTCGCGTTTATCGGCGTGCCGGGCATCTACATTCACAGCCTGCTCGGATCGCGCAACTGGAAAGAGGGCGTCACCCAAACCGGGCGGCTGCGCACGATCAACCGGGAAAAACTCGAACGACAGACCGTCGAAGCCGCGCTGGATGATCTCGATTCATTGCGCAGCCGCGTATTTTTCTCCTATCAGGTATTGATCTCTCGGCGCAGGGCCGAAAAAGCCTTTCATCCGAACGGCCCGCAGCAGGTCTTAAGGCTGCATCCCGCCGCCGTAACGCTGCTGCGCACCTCACCGGATGGCCGCGAACACATCGTCGCGATCCACAACGTGGCCAATCAGACGATTACACTGGATCTGGCAGGGGTGCCGCTGCCGGGTGTGGATCGCTATCGGGACGTTATTTCTGATCGGAAAGTCGAAGCACACGCGCCGCTGGAACTGCAACCTTATGCGATATTGTGGCTAAAAGCGCAATAGACCAGGAGGGATCGGGCAATGAACATCGGATTTGTGGCAACACGCATCGCGGGGGTAGATGGTGTTTCGCTTGAGATCAACAAAATGGCCGAGGTTCTGCGCCGGATGGGACACCAGACCTTTTTTTGCGCGGGTGAAATCGGAGCCTATGCGCAGCCAGGGTTTGAAGTGCCCGCGTTCCATTTTCATGATCCTGAAGCGGTCGCCATCCATGACGAAGCGTTTGGCGGCGCAGAGGAATCACGCGCCCTCTACTGGCGGATTACCCAGGCCGCCGCGCCGCTCAAGGCGGCATTGTATGAGTTTGCCGAACGTTTTCAACTGGACTGGCTGATCACGCAGAACGCCCAGGCGATCCCGATGCAGATTCCGCTGGGAGTGGCGCTGCGCGATTTTATCGCGGAGACGCATATCCCCACGCTCGGCCATTATCATGATTTTTATTGGGAGCGCGAACGTTTTATCGTGAACCGCATCCCCGATATTCTCATGACGGCGTTTCCCGCTGAGGGTACATCGATCCGGCACATGGTAATCAGCACCGCCATGCGGCGCGAATTGATGATGCGGCGGCGGTTGAGCGCCACCTATGTCCCCAATATATTTGATTATCGTAATCCTCCCCCTCCCCCGGATGATTACGCCCTGACCGTGCGCGAAACATTTGACATCGCGCCAGACGAGCGGCTGATTCTGCAACCGACGCGCATCATCCGGCGCAAGAATATCGAGCGCGCGGTGGAACTGGTGCGCGCGTTAGGACAACGCGACCCGCAGCGCCGCTATGTCCTGGTGATCACAGGATATGCAGGCGATGAAGCCGGGACTTATTACGACTGGCTGCGGCGGCAGGTCGAGATCGCAGGGATTCGGGCGCTGTTTATCGGGGATCGCATCACGGAACACCGCGAAATGCGCGACGGCCAACGCTGTTATACGCTGTGGGATGTTTATCCCCATGCCGATTTTGTGACTTTCCTCAGTTCGTATGAGGGGTTTGGTAACGCACTGCTTGAAACGCTCTATTTTCGTAAGCCGCTCGTGGTCAACGCTTATACCGCCTATCGTTCAGACATTCGCCCAGCAGGAGTAAAAGCGGTCGAAATTCGTGAAGAAGTCACCCCGCAAACTGTTGAGTCTGTGTTGACGCTGCTAGAATCTCCTGGCGATGTGCAGCGTTTGGTAGAACACAACTACGCCGTTGGGCAGACGCATTTTTCTTATGAAGTCCTCGAAGATCGATTAAAAACCCTCCTGGCTTAAAGCATCTCAATGGCGCGTTAATACGAACTCAAATGTATCTGAATTGACTTCCAAAACGTTTTGGATTACTGTAAAGATAAGTATCCAAAACGTTTTGGATGGATTATGAAGATTACACTTAAGACCATTTCAGAAGAATCTGGGCTTTCTATCACGACGGTTTCGCGGGCGCTGGCCGGATATGACGACGTAAACGAAGAAACCCGGCAGAAAATCGTGAGTATTGCCGAGCGCCTCGGCTACCAACCGAACCTCGCAGCGCGCCACTTACGCAGCAAACACACACAAACCGTCGGGATGGTTATCCCCCTCACCTCCTATTTTTCCGACCCCTTTTTTATGGAACTGCTGTCCGGCGTGGGACGGCAGGCTGCCGAATACGGGTATGATCTGCTGCTTTCGGCTCAACAGCCCGGTGAAGACGAACTCAACACCTACCGGCGCATGGTCGCCAGCAGCCGGATCGATGGTATGGTTGTCGCGCGCATCTTAAAAGAAGACCCACGCATCACGTTTTTGAAAGAGGCCCGACACCCCTTCATCGTTTTTGGCCGCTCCAATGCCAATGATTACCCCTACATTGACGTAGACGGCGAAGCCGGAATGCGCGCCGTCGTCCAACACCTGACAGAGATGGGCCACCGGCGAATTGCCTTGATTCTATCGCCGCGTGAACTGGCATTCACCTCGGCGCGTTATGCAGGTTATGTGCAGGGGCTGCGCGCAGCAGGGATCGAGCCAGAAGAAACCTATCTGGCCGAAGGTACACTATCGGCTGACAGCGGTCATGCGGCAGCGCTGCGTTTGCTCGACCAGACCACACCGCCCACCGCTATCGCCGCATGTAATGACATGATGGCCATCGGCGCGATGCAGGCGGTGCAAAGCAGCGGCTTAGAAGTCGGGCGTGATATTGCGGTCACCGGCTTTGATGATATTCCCCCGTCTGCTCATGCCCATCCCCCATTGACCACCGTTCGCCAACCCACCTACCTGATCGGGCGGCAGGCGCTCGACATGCTGATTCAAGTCATCCGCCAGGAACCGCTCGATCAATCTCATGTTCTGCTCATGCCCGAATTGGTGATCCGAGAATCAAGCGGCACAAATCGAAGGAGGTGATTACGGCTCAGAGTTCACCGCGAGTCAAAAACGACGGATTAAGTTTAAACAGGAGAAAAATCATGTCCCGTAGAATATTTCGTGTGATGGTGCCGCTGCTGATGGCGGCCCTGATAACCGGCGCGCTGGGTGTGTACGCCCAGGATGGCAAGGTCACGTTCGTCTCTACGCAGTTCAACATTGTGGAAGAGAGCGACAAAGCACGCGCGATTCTGGCTGATTATGGCGAAGTCGAGTTTGTTCCGAGCGAAGAAGGCCCCATGATCGACCTGCTGAAGGCCGAAGCAGCAGCCGGAACAGGCACTGCCGATCTGGTCGGCGCGTTGCATGGGACGTTCCCGGTGCTGGCGAACGAAGATCTGCTGTTTGATCTGACCGATCTTTTAGCCAGCATCCAGATGGAGTATGAGCTACCGGAAGCCTTCGTCACGCTGGGCAAGCTGGGCACGGAGGACTACCAATATTATATCCCCTGGATGCAGGCCACCTATATTATGGCCGCACATAAAGACGCTTTGCAATACTTGCCCGAAGGCGCCGACCTCAACGCGCTAACGTGGGAAGAGTTCGGCTTGTGGGCCAAGAATATCTATGAAGCGACAGGCGAAGCAAAAGTCGGTTTGCCGGTAGCCGGCCTGTTCCACCGTTTCCTTCAGGGTTATATGTTCCCGTCGTTCACGGGCGGCATGGTCACGGGT
>JACRBK010000134.1 GCA_016234525.1 Chloroflexota bacterium | reverse complement strand
TTTAAGGTCGCCTCGCGGGAGTCGGGAGCGCGTAAGCTGATCGACCCATAATGCAGCACCCGCGCCGCGCGTACATCGTCGGCGGTGACCTGTTCGGGCAGCAGATAATCGTGCGCCCCGGAGTTGAATTCAAAATCGCGGTCTCCGCCCGCCCCCTGCTTGACAAAAGCCAGGGTGGTGAAGTGATCAGGATCGACCCGCGCGGCGCAGTCTACACCGACGGCTTGCAGATCGCTGATAATCTTGCGGCCAAAAGCATCATCGCCCACTGTCGTGATGATGCGCGTCCGGCGACCGAGTTTTGCTAGCCCGGCAGCGACATTGGCCGGAGCGCCGCCTGTTGCTGCCGAATATTGAGAGGCGGTCATGAGTGACGCGCCGCGCTCACGAGAAACAAAATCTATCAAGGCTTCGCCGATACACAGGACATCCATGGACTATAAGCTCCTCGGCCTTATTTCAGCCGATCATGACTTTTAAACCGTACTAGTATAACTTTAAAACACCAAAAACTCCATAAGTGGCGCGCGCGTAGGCCCAGCGCGGGCGCGCGATTCTCATTCCTGACATACAATACTGGGACGTGATTCGCTCGACAGACGAAAGAGGCTGCCTCGCATGGCAACCGTGACGTTGCCCGAAACCACCCGCGCCCTATATCCTTTTAAGTCCCATTTCCTGACGCTGAGCGATGGCAAACGGATGCATTATGTAGATGAGGGACCGGAAGACGGCGAAGCGTTGGTTTTTGTGCATGGGTATCCCATGTGGAGTTTTATTTACCGCGCCCTGCTGGTTTATTATGCCGCGCAGGGCTTTCGCTGCGTAGCGATGGACCATATCGGTTATGGGCTGAGCGACAAACCCTCTGCGGGAGCCTATCATACGCTGCGCCGCCACACCCACAATCTGGTAGAATGCCTGGCAGCGCTCGATCTGCGCCAGATCACCCTGGTGATGGAAGATTGGGGCGGGCCATTTGGGGTAGGGTATGCGCTGCGCCAGACGCCTAATATCCGGCGGTTGGTCCTTATGAATACCTGGGCTTTTCAAGATACGTACACCCACTGGTTGTATCCGCTGATCCGTTTTTCGACCCGGCGCGGGCTGGGCGACCTGCTGTTTCGCTCTCCGAATTTGTTGTTCAGCCTGGGGGTGCAGCAGTGGTCAGGGCGGCGGCTGTCGGCGGCGGTGTTGACCGCTTATAAGGGGCCATTCCGTGAAGCGCGTCACCGCGCCTCATTGATCCAGTTTCCGCGTATGATCAGCACTACCCCACTGCATCCTTCTGCGCCGGATATGCGCACGCTCGAACAGGGCTTAGCCAGTCTGAAGGGGATTCCGGCGCTGATCTTGTGGGGCGAAGAGAATCAGCTTTTCCCCCCGGAGATTGCCCATCACTGGAAAAAGATGCTGCCTCGCGCCAAAGGCCCGCTGTTTATTCCGCAGGCCCGCCATTTTCTCACCGAAGACAATCCCGATACAGTGATTCAGCAGCTTGATTATTTTTTAGAACGCTCTTGATCCCCCAGGAAAATCATTGATGGCCGTTTATACCCGTTTGTTACGCGATAACCCGAATTATGCCCGCTTGTGGATGGCTCAGGCGATCAGCCTGTTAGGGGATTGGTTCAATACCATCGCCATCGCTACCGCGTTGTCTACCTATACGAATGAGTCCGGGCTGGCGATCAGCCTGCTGCTGTTGTGCCGTTTTCTGCCGCCGCTGCTGGTCGGACCGCTCGCCGGGGTGCTGCTGGATCGACTCAACCGCAAGCGGCTGTTGATCCTCAGCGATATGGCGCGTGCGGTGATTGTTTTGGGGTTTCTGCTGGCCGATTCACCGGAAAAAGTCTGGCTGATCTATGTCCTCACGGCGCTGCAATTTGCGGTATCCGCCTTATTTGAGCCAGGACGCTCGGCCCTGCTGCCCGCGCTGGTGCATGAAAAAGACATTGTCCCTGCGAACATTTTGGGCAGCGTAACGTGGTCGGTGATGCTGGCGGTAGGCGGCGCTTTAGGTGGTCTGGTTGCCGGGGTATTTGGGACACCCACCGCGCTGGTGATCGATTCCCTCACCTTTGTTCTTTCCGCCCTGCTCATATTCCATGTGCATCCCCGTGAGATCGCCGGGATCGAGCCAGCGACTCACGCGATCCATCCCCTGGCGGATTTTTTGGACGGCTGGCGTTATGCGCGGCGGCATCCGATGATCGCTTCGACTCTGCTCGTTAAGGCCGGGGGCAGCCTGGGCAGCATGGATACGCTGATGATCATTTACGCCACGTCGCTGTTTGTGGTCGGGGACAAGGGGGCGATCTCGCTGGGGATTTTGTGGGCGGCGTTCGGGCTGGGGGCGGTCTTGGGGCCGATGATCTTCCAGCGTTTTAACAACGATTCGATTTCCCGCCTGCGTCAGCTCATTGTATTCGCGTTTATGTTTGGCACCGCCGGATGGATCATCTTCGCGCTAGCGCCAGGATTGGCAGTGGTGGCGGTGGCGCTGATGGTCAAAGGCATGGGCAGCATTTATTGGACCTACAGCGCTTCGATCTTGCAGCGGCTGACGGATGACAACTACCTGGGGCGGATTTTTGCACTCGATCTGATCGGCTTTCAAGCGTCATTAGTGACGAGCATTATTGTCACAGGATTAATAACCGATCTGGTGGGGGCGGAGCATGTGCGCGCCGTGGTATGGGGAACCGCGCTGATCAGCCTGATCCCGCTGGGGATATGGTGGCAGATTACACTCCGTCTGCCGGGACAAGATGTCGATGCTCACGCGCGTTTACCAGGGGAGAATTCGGGGTATTGACAAACGACTGTTAATAGAAGGGCTTATTTTGCTTGAATTATTACTAAAAACTAATCTCTAATCGCTATAAACAGATTCCAAACAACAGAAAATAAAAAACCTATTAAAACGCTTGACAAAAATAAAGAAAGTATATAAGCTTTCATTTAGGGTCAATTAATGAAAGGGGTGCTTAAATGCCCGTAGATGTTAAGAGACTAGACGGCGAACCCATTATTTACGCCCAGTTTTCGGGGAACGTGGACGAACAAGACGTGCTGCATATGTTTCAGAAAAGCCAGGAACTCGCGCAAGACATCTCAGGGCGGGTCTATCGCATCACCGAAACAAACAATATCGAAGTATCATTTGAAGAACTCATGCGCATTATCAAACGGATGGCAGCGCGTAATATCGCCGGGGCCACTGCCGATCCACGTTTTAAAGCGGTGTTAGTCGGGACTCAAGAAGAAACGCAGTTCCTCAGCGAGAACGCTCAGAAGGGTGGGATGGATGTGCCGTTGTTCGAGAGTCTTGATCAGGCTCTCGGTTATCTTCGGTGGCAGATTCAGACCGAAAATTAGAGTCGGGTGGACAACTGCATAGGATGTACAGGCGAGCGTCGGCATGGACGCTCGTTTGTTTTTCATTGACCCCTATCCCCCCATAGACATTAAGCCAGGCCGTTTTTTCCCGTGTTAGCCTCACCCCCTGGCCCCCTCTCCACTTCGTAGCGAGGGGGAAATGCTGAGTGAAGGTTTAGCCCCTCTCCATTGCATTGAGAGGGGGTGGGGTGAGGCTAACACGGGGTAATTAAAAGCAGCAAGCGGCGCCTGTACACAGGCTTACGGTACGACCAACTCGTCTTCGTACACCTGAATCTCAGTGTCTTCCATGACATCGACCAGATAAATTTCAAGCGTGTTGTCGAAACAATCCGACACCAGCACGTCATAGGTATCCGGCGGCACAGCCCAGACGGTATATAGATTCAACCCTAATGAATCCATGCCCGACTCGAACAGCCATTCTTCGCCCCAGTCATCACTATCCGACTGGCTGATCCACACCCCGCACACGACTACGCCGCTGTAGTTGGAGATAAACAGATTTACCTGCGCAGGAACGGGTGTAGCGGGTACGGTTCCGGTCTGGTTACGATAGGCGGTCAGCCGGTACGATCCCGATGTATCACCGCGCGCCTCGTCGTAGCGTGTCGCCACGATGACATAATCTCCGGCGGTGGGGAAGGTGTAGGTAATGCTGGAATTTGTCCCACCCAGGCTGTCATCATCTTCAGCCAACACCGTGATTTGATCAGGAGTCAGCAAGCCCAAATAGGCATCGAGATCGCCGCTGAGCGCTTCCATGGTCAGGGTGATGGTTTCGCCCGCTTTCGCGTCAATTGTCCACAGTTCGTAATACTCCGAATTGCTGATTCTTCCGTCTACGGTTTCAACCGCGCCCGCTTCGGGTAGATCACCGGCGGCATCCGATACCACTACATCCGGCCCGGTTCCGGTATCCGGCCCATAGAGGCGCTGGATTCCGTCAATATCATCACGATCCAATCCGGAGGTTTCGATCAGATAAGGGAACATGATCGCGGCTTCGTCGTCGCTGTGATCCAGGCCGAGCGCGTGACCGATCTCGTGGGTGGCGGTCACATACAGGTCAGTCTCGCCGCCGTAGGCGGTCCAGAACTCGGCATCATCGAAAAATACATCGCCGCCGTAGCTGGGAAAATAGGCAAAAGCCAGCACATCACCCGGCGAGCCGAACTCGTCCTCATTGAACGACCAGCGCAGCTCAATGTCCGCATCGGCGGCGCGGTTGACTTCGCGGAAGGTCAGCGCCGAAACTTCGGCCCAGGTCTGGAAAGCATCTCGAATCGTGTCTTGCGCGACTCCACACGTCAGCCGGGTAGGGCAGTTGTGGAAATAAAAAGTCAGATCAGATTTATCCCACCGATCCACCAGCGAATAACGCGCCGCCCCTGGTCCACTCGGCAGCGGGTAAGTATCAATCGGTACGGGTTTGCTGCCGCCGTCTTGAGCCGCCGCCGGTTTGGCTGCCCCCGGCGTGAACCATCCCCCGATCAACCCTAACAGCCCTATCCCCACGAAAAACCATCGTCGTTTGATCATGATGCCCTCGATTGACTCATTCGGCCCCAGTGTGACAGTCGCCCTACTGTAACGATTATAAACAACCCGGCCCGCGACTCCCTATTGGCCTCACCCCTACATAAACTCACTCGGCTGCGGTAGGCGGTGAGGTCCAAATACCGGGCCACCTAACGCTGTCCCCACTTTTCGGGTACGCTCTACCACTGGGGCGTTGACTCTCCTCTCCTGCATGTTATAATCCCGCCCGACCAGCCGTAACTGCCATCAGGCAGACCTATGAAACATTTAATAAGCCAGGAATATGCCGGGTGCTATGATCAAAAAGATTCTGATTTGGATAGGGGTTGTGCTGTTGGCGGCCTCGTGGCCCGCCGTAGGAGTCGCCGCTCAAGAACCACCCCCCAATCTGCTGGCAAACGGCAGTCTCGAAGGCCCTTACCGCGCTCTGGACGGGGTGATCCGTGCTGCGCCGCAGAGTTGGGATTTATGGGTCGGGATGGGCGCGCCGGAATCGCTGCCTAACAGCGAGCGCACCCATGTGCTGGATAACGGCGTATCGTGGAGTCTCAAACAAAACGGGACCGCGTTCGCCGCCGCAGGGTATCAGCAGGTGACTGATCTGACCGTCGGTGAAACCTTACGCGCGTCGGCGTTTGGCTGGGTGTTTACCTGTGATAATTCGGCGACGAAGTGCGCCATCCCCAATGCTCCTTACCGGCGTTCGGATACAACCGCCGGGGCGCTGCTGAAAGTCGGGATCGATCCGAGCGGTGGGACGGATCCGCTCTCATCGTCAGTGCGCTGGTCTGCCGAAGTTGCCCCCTATGATCAGTGGGCGGAAATCAAGGTCTCGGCGACGGCCCAAGAGACTACCGTCACCGTGTTTTTATATATGATTCAGACCAAAGGTTTAGCGATCAATGAGGTCTATTGGGACAAAGCCTCGTTGGTGCCTACGACGGGAACAGAAGGTGATGCCGGAGAAGTGCCATTTGTGGTTCCGCAGGGCGTGCGGCCCGATGGCAGCATCGTGCATATTGTCCAGGGGGGTGATACCCTGTGGAGCATCGCCTATGCCTATATCAGTTATGATGTCACCGTCGATACGATTGCGGCGCTGAACGGACTCAAGCCCAATGCGCGTTATTTGCAGTTGGGTCAGGAACTTTTGATCCTGCCGCCGGGATCGGTCGACCCGCGCACCGGGCAGATGATCACTCCTGGCGCAGACTTACCGACTCCTGATGTGACCGTGACCGCCGCTGCCACGGAAGTCACATCGCTGATCCCGCCCAGCGCTCCGGCTGAATCCATCACGCCAGAGGTGACGCTCGAAACTATGCCGCTGCCCCAGGCGAATACGCCGACGCCCACTCAGGTATCGACGACCACACCAGAGCCGACGGCTACGGCGACCGAAAGACCAACTGCTACATCCGAACCGACACTCACAGCGACTGAGGAATCAACCGCGACGCTGGAACCGACGCTCACGGCGACGCTGGAACCCATCGTCGAAACCGAACAGGCGGCTGCGGCTGAACTGGGATCGAACGCGGGCAAGCTGTGTGTCACGGTTTATCAGGATGATAATCTGAACGCCAAGTTTGATGTGGATGAACCGCTGCTTTCGGGCGCGACCCTGACGTTCACTGGCGCGTTTGGGATAGACACCCAGACTTCCGATGCCGCGAGTGATCCGGCTTGTTTTGATCTCTCATCCGGCCAATATCAAGTCCGCACCGCGCCGCCCGAAGGGTTCGGCAGCACCACCCCGGATACGGTGTTGGTACGTATTGCCGCAGGCCGCCAGGTGGATATCGGATTCGGGATGGCCCCTGGTTATGTGCCGCCAGCTACGCCGGAAATCGGGACCGAAGTTGCCGCTGTGTCGCCGGTCGATCCTGGCGCTGCGGCCCCTGTGATCGCAGTTCCCGTTTCGGTGGATAAGGATCGCTCGCTGCTGGACCGGCTGTATGATTACAGTGGGTTGATCGTGTTGGGTGTTGGCGTGCTGTTCGTGGGCGGCAGCCTGCTGCTGGTAGTCCTGCTGCGCCGCCCGTCGGTGTAGCGGATAGGTAGAATCGGGGCGAGGCTCACCGAAAAACTGCCTGAATCTCCTTAGCTTAATTACTATGAGAGCAAGGGGAATCGGGGTAATCTTTTTGCTGATAGCTGAGGGCTGAATGCTGAACGCTGTATGCTCGTTTTATTTTTTTCTATATTTCAATTGAGGTAACTTACCATGTCTGTCGATATAAAAAAACTGATCAGTCAATTAACTTTAGAGGAAAAAGCAGCGCTCTGCACCGGGGAAACAGCCTGGACGACGGTGCCCGTCGAGCGTTTAGGCATCCCGTCGATCTGGGTGTCGGATGGGCCGCATGGCCTGCGCAAAACCCCGATTATGGCAGCTGAAACCAGCATCCCCGCGACCTGTTTCCCCACCGCTTCGGCGCAGGCGGCGACGTGGGATGTCGATCTGGTGCAGACGATAGGGCAGGCGCTCGGTGATGAATGCATCGCGCAGAGTGTTGATGTGGTGCTGGGGCCGGGCAACAATATGAAACGCACGCCGCTGTGCGGGCGCAACTTCGAATATTATTCGGAAGACCCGTTTTTGGGCGGCGAAATGGCGGCGGCGCTGATCAACGGTGTGCAAAGCAAGGGCGTAGGGACATCGCTCAAACATTTCGCGACCAACAACCAGGAATATCAGCGCATGACCATCAGCGCCGAGATGGACGAGCGCACCCTGCGCGAAATTTATCTGGCGGGGTTTGAGCGCGCTGTGAAAAAAGGGAAACCCTGGACGGTGATGTGTTCTTATAATCGCCTGCGCGGGACTCATGCCTCGCAGAATCGTTATTTGTTGACCGACATTCTGAAAAACGAATGGGGTTACGAGGGATTTATCGTGTCCGACTGGGGCGCAGTGCATGATCGTGTGGCGGCGCTGCAAGCCGGGTTAGACCTGGAAATGCCTGGCCCGCAGAAGTTCCGTGTTCAGCGTGTGGTCACCGCTGTGCAAAAGGGCGAACTCGATCTCGCCGTGTTAGATGCGGCAGTCGAGCGGATTCTCAAGATCGTGTTTAAAGCTGCCGAAACGCCGAAAGGGAAGGTCACGCTCGATGTGGACGGGCATCATGCGCTGGCTCGCAAGATCGCTTCTGAGGCGATTGTGCTGCTCAAGAATGAAGGTGGCATTCTGCCGCTGAAGAATATCAAACGGCTGGCGGTGATCGGCAAAGCGTCGAAAGAACCGTACTTCCAGGGCGGCGGCAGCTCGCACATTAACCCGACTAAGGTTGATATTCCATTCGACGAACTGAAAAAACTGGCGGGCAGTATGGAACTGCTGTACGCCGACGGCGACACGATGCAGCCGGGTTTGAACCAGCCCATGATCGATGAGGCGGTCAAAGTCGCGGCGCAGGCGGATGTCGCGCTGCTGTATATCGCGCTGCCGCCGTTCAAAGAATCCGAAGGTATTGACCGGCCTGATATTGATCTGACCGATCATCAGGTGGCTTTGATTAAAGCGGTTTCCGCCAAACAACCGCGCTGCGTGGTGATCCTCAACAATGGGTCTGCTGTCGCGGTGGGCGAATGGATCAATGGAGTCGCGGCGGTGTTGGAAGCGTGGATGATGGGGCAGGCGGGCGGCGGCGCGATTGCCGATGTGTTGTTCGGCAAAGTCAACCCGTCCGGCCATCTGTCGGAAACCTTCCCGATCAAACTGAGCGATACCCCCGCCACGATCAACTATCCCGGCGAAAATGGCAAGGTCAATTATGGTGAAGGGCTGTTCATCGGCTATCGTTATTACGACGCCAAGGCAATGGGTGTGCAGTTCCCGTTCGGGTATGGGCTGAGCTACACCACATTTGAGTTCAAAAATCTGCGCGTCTCAAGCGAAAAATTCCGTGATGTGGACGGCTTGAAAGTCTCGGTGGATGTGACCAACAGCGGCGCGGTCGCCGGGGCAGCCGTCGTGCAGCTTTATGTGCATGATGAGAAATCCGAACTGGTGCGCCCAGTGAAAGAACTCAAGGGGTTTGCCAAAGTGATGTTGCAGCCGGGCGAGACTCGCACCGTGAACATCGCGCTGGACGAGCGCGCCTTCGCCTATTATCACCCGCGCCATCACCAATGGGTGACAGAAAGCGGCGCGTTTGAAATTTTGATCGGCAAGTCGGCGGGCGAGATTGTGCTGCGCCACACTGTTCAGATGGAATCTACGCAGCAGCGCACGGCGATGCTGGATCGTGACAGCACCCTGTTGGATTGGATGAACCATCCGCGCGGCAATGAAATAATCAAGCCGCTGATAGAGCAGGCGATGAAGAATTTGCCTGCGGATACTCCAATCCCGGACTGGGCGAAAGACCTGCCGATGGAAGTGGTGTTGATGTGGTTCGCAAACCAATCTTTGACGAAAGCGCCTGAAGAAATGATCGAAGATCTGCTGGCGCTGACGAGATAGCTGAGAGCGGTCAGCGATCAGCAAAAACGGGGTGATCGGTTGTAGGGGCAGGGCTATGCATTTTGAGAATTTATTCTGGTCACAGAATTAAAAAGCGGCCTCACCCCCTACTGGTTAGTCCACGTTGACTTTGTAGGGGCGAGGCGCCGCGTCGCCCAGGGCAGGGCAAGCCCTGCCCCTACATCTCCAAACGCTGCTCGGACTGACCAGTAGGGGCGCCGCTTGCTGCGCCCTGTTTTGCACTGCCTGACCAGATTAAAAAGTTATTGGCGTTGCCTTGCCTGGTTTTTAGCCCCACCCCTATAAATTGCCCGATAACCTATGGAGATACGACCCTATGCGTAAGTTCTTGCTCGTGATCTTGATGATCGGCGCGGTTGTGTTGATGGCGGCGTGTGGAGATTCGGACAACGATGATAAACCTGCTGCGACACCCACCCTCGAACCCACCCCGTTACCCTTGCAGTCCACCTTGATCATCACCGTTGAAGGCGCGGGCGACATTGCGTCTGAGGCTCTCCTGATCGAATACAGCGGCACCCTGCTGGATGTGTCTGGGTGGCAGATCGTGGGATCAGCCGGGCAGACGTTCACTTTTCCCTACTATCGCCTTTTCCCGAACGCTTCGTTTAGCATCTTCTCTCGCGAAGGCAAAAGTGTACCAGCGGCCCTGTACTGGGGATCGAGTGAAGCCTTATGGAGTGCTGGATCGACCATCACCATTCTGGATGCAGCGGGCCAACCCCAGGCGGCTGTCGTCGTCGGAGAGTGAAGTTTTATGGCTGTGAGAAGCAGGGCGCAGCACGCGCGCCCGATCTGATGAGGACAGGCGATTATGACTCACTATCCCACTGTGAAGCGGTTAACGATTACGGTTGTTCTGGTGGTGTTGGCGCTGATTCTGCCCTGGTCGAGAACAGCGGTCGGGCAGCAGCCGTCGGAGATCACGCTGGCGTATGTGATGAACGATACCGTGACGCTGGCGGATGTGGACGGTAAACCGCTGATTCAGACCGGCCCCACGTTCACCTATGGGCAGGGGGCGCGCCTGTTCTGGTCGGCGGACGGGCGCACGCTCTATATTGCGCGTGACGATGGGCTGTATCTTACTGGCGCGGCAGGCGGCGCGGCGGCGTTGATCCCCGGTTATTATGGGCGCACGCTGACGATTGCCCAGGATGCGCAGAGTGTCTATTACCTGGAAACCGTGTCTCCGCAGCCGCTTAATCAACCCGAAGGCCGGGTGAGTTTCCCTTTCCGTGAATTAGAGTCCGCGATGTTGGATGGCAGCGCCGGGCGATTGGCGGGTTATTTCGGTCAGTTCCAGGCGGGCGCGGCGCAGGCTAACCTGACATTTGCCAGCGCGCTGTATGTGCGCGACGGCGGGCTGCTCGGCCCAGGCCGCCCGAATCTGTGGCCCAGCTATGGTTCCAACGTTTTTGGGACCTGCTGTTTTCCTGATCCGGGCCTGGGGATTTTTAACGTTCAGACGGGTGATTTTTCCGTTTGGGATGAGACCTTTATTCCTGGCGCGGCGGCGCTGAACCTGACGCGGACTCATCTCGCCGGACCCACTACCGACGGCCTGATTCGTGTGATCGACCTGATCACCGGGGGCGAGCGCGATTATGGGATCGAGATCGCGGGCGGGCTGGGTACGATTGAGCGGATCGCGTGGTCGCCGGATGACAGCTATCTCTATCTCGCGGCGCGGCATGATGCCAGCCATCCCCTCAGCCTGGATACTGATTCTCCATTCCCGGTGGACCCCAGCAGCGCCGATATTCATATCTACCGGCTGAATCTGGTCACGAGTGTGATCCGCGAGCTGGCCTGGCGGTCCGATGAGTACGCCGTGAGTTCGCTCGCCTTCACCGAATATTATGTTTTTGCGGTGGTGGTTGATCGGAACGCGGGGCTGGTTCAGGCGCTCAACGCCCGGCAGATTCGGCCCGGCTCACAGCCGAACGATCCCGCCCTGGCGGGTTA
>JACRBK010000721.1 GCA_016234525.1 Chloroflexota bacterium | reverse complement strand
GCCCAGGTGGTCGGTGCATATGTCACCCAGCAGTGGGAGATCGATCTATGAGTGGGGCCAAAGGCTCGTTCACCTTCCGCTTGAGTGACAGTGACCGATCGGCATTGGAACACATTGCCGCCAGGATGGGCTGTGACCGGGGCGCGGCTCTGCGTCTGCTTATCCGGCGCGCGGACCAATCTCTGGAACGGGAAGGCTGTTTTGTGACGAATTCTCGCCTATTTCGTGTAAAACTGGTCTCGAAGAACGGTGAAACATGACCAGCAGCGCCACGGTGTTGAAGCAGTTTCCAAACGGTGATGTGGCGATGGATGATGGTCACGGCCTGATCTATCGCACACACGATGCCGCTTATACCGTCCAGGTCGACCCGCCTGAACACGCGGATGAGCCGTTTGGGGTGGACCTGGTGCGCACCACCCGCAGTGAATATGGTCTGGAGCGGGAACAGCGTCTGACCCTGGCCGAGTATTATTCCGATGTGTCGGCTGAAGCGTTTGTCCGCGCGGTGGAACAAAGGCTGATCGAGCACGGTCGGGATGGGTTGTCTGCCGAGATGGCGCTGGTGGATGCCCTGCCTTTCGAGCCGGACACAGCCACTTACCTGGTCGGATTGTATCCGCCTGAGCCGGAGGTTGAGCGTGCCACGCTCAACCTGATTCGCTTGAAGGGTGACCGCCTGGACATTGCGCCGCTAGCGCATGGCCCCATGGCTGAGTTGGCACCCATTGAGCAGCGGCTGTGGGATGTCAAAGTTGAGGGAGATACCGGCAGGTTGCTGGAAGCGGCTGCTCTGGAAGCGATGCGAGCTGACGAACTGGCTCCCGGCACCCCGTTATTTGCATGGGAAGGGAAAGAAATGACCGTAGACAAAACCATCTCGACAAACACCGAACCAACCCCGCCGGAGTGGGAAAATCACCCCGACTGGCCGGATGCCGGCGTCTGGGAACAGCCACCTGCACCCAAGTCTGCCGCACGGCTGCTGCCGGTAACATTTGACGAAGACATGATACCCACCAATGCGCAGGGGCGTTATGTGCCGCACCACCGCGACGAAACAGGCACAGTCCATTTTTTCTCGGTGGTCGAGCGCCCGGCGGACAGCCCGATCTCAGAGGGTGTGACGCGCGAACTGCGTTATTTCCGCGCGCAGAAGACGGAGGAAGGCATCGTGATCCACGACTCGCAGCCGCTCATACCGGTGTCCGATCCCGGCTCGCCTTGGCCGCTGCCTGCGCTCGAACTCCACCTGGAAGAGGGCGAACTTCAGACCGCACAATCCCTCGCCCGGCAGGTGGCACGTGATAACGGCCTATCTTTTCCGCACCGGCTGCCCACCTTAGGGACAGGCGAACCCCGGCGTGAGCAAGAATCCGGCTGGTATCACTTCGATACAGCGCTCATGACGGCCACACCTCAGGGCGTGGATGATGGTTACAGTGTGGGTGTGGTGGACGTATATGCTAATCACGAAAACAACCGGTGGGCAGCACGTTATCTGCCGCTGGATGAATTCGACACGCTGGACGAAGCGCTGATCTACCAACAGCAGACGCTGCTCAGCCGGATCGCCGGAGACCCCACCTCGGCGTTGGCGGTAGATGGGTTCAACCGTAGCCCGGCAGCTTACGAACGTATCGCACAAGCCGATGCCGATGCGGCGTTGGCCGACCTGCTCGAACAACATGACGGCCGATACCCATTTGATTTTGACGGCGACTACGAGCCGGAATGGGAACCGCTCACTTCCAAAGAGTGGGATGCTTACCGCGACCATGTGCGGACGATCTCGGAAACCGTGCCTGGCACCCAAGAGATCTACGAGAGTCTGCCCAGCGCCACACCCACTTTCGCCAGCGATGCCCTGGTGGAAGCCAGTCTCCAACCCTACGCTCCTTACCGCCTTGCGGAGGATTTTAAGCCGCTGGACATCACTCCCACCTGGCGGCTGGACATCGTGCCGGCCCGTGATCCCGATGGTGCGTCGTTGGGATATTCCGCCGTGTGCGTGGTGGATTTCGGCGATCTGGCCGAAACTCTGTCACCGGAAGCGCCGCAGCGTGCCCAGTGGCTCGAAGTGGCCCAGTTCCAGACCGAAGACCGGGCAAAGCAGTTCCGGGACGACTTCATGTCGCTGTCAGGCATGGAAGAATTGAGCCACATTACTGGGCCTGCCTTCGCTAACGCGGTTGCGGATGATTTGGGGATGGAGAGCCGGTGGCAGATCATGGACCAACCGGCGTTGGAAAAGCTGAAAACGGGTGCATGGAGTGTGGTTCACATTGCGGCAGAATGGCAACCGCGCATGTATGAGGTTCCGCCTACACCACTCGAAACATCAAGTATCGATTTTTAGCATGTAGTAAAAAGCTGGCGGATTTGTTCCGCCAGTTTTCGTATCGTGCTATGTTATGGGGAATATGTATAGATGCTCAGCCCGTCGATTTGTATGGTGATGCTGCGCGCTTTGGAATCCGTCACAAGTGAAGCCTTTATGGCGCGATATTCGTCTTCGCTAACCAGAGAGCTGCCATCATCGTTAAGGTATCGGTAGGCGTAGACAATCTCGCATATCGAACCAGTAGGATCACATTTCGACAGAGAAAAAAGTGCCTGTGAAGCCATCCCTACACCGACTTTCCATTCCGAATCAAGATGATAGATATGGCAACCAAGCCGTTCCGTATCGTGATGTCGGTAATTCCCGAATACCGTGAACACAGTGGCAATACACATGTTCAAATTCACAAATGCCAATAGCACTAGGCTAACCCCTGCGTTTCGAAGAACAGCACCCGATGAATTTTCTCTAGCGATTGATACGAGCAGCCACAAAAATACGCTTGCTAAGCCCATGGGAGTAATAACGAGTGCCAACCAAGGGGCATGGTAAAAAGTGGAACGCGCCCACCAGAGGAATGGTGCATCCATAAAGAGATACTCATAGTAAGACAAAATAAGGGCAAATAGCGGCAGTGCAATGAATAGGGGCCAGTGCTGTAAACAAGAAAGGAAACGCTTTTTAAGAGGCAGTTTCATGAGCGGACATCTTTCATATGATCCTGCTCATTTTACACCAACTGCCTCTTCCTATCTCACTGCAACCTCCGCAAACTTTCACAGATCGACTTGCTAGACCGCACGACTAACTGATGAATTTTGCGACCTAGCTATCCATTGCTCAACACCCCGCGCCGCTCACCCCGGTCGATGCGCTCCCCTCAGCATCAAGAAATTCTGAAACTCGATGCGTCCTCTAACAGGCAGACTCGCTAGATGTTTACCACCCCATCTGCTCAACTCGTCAGCACATTATCTATCCCTGTTCTTAGACCACTTTTCGAGATTATTCCCTGCCATTGGTCCAGAGTGTGTTATGTTTGGCGGTGCTGCTGCGATATGAATCATAGAATTTCGAACCAGCCCACAGGATCGCAAAACTATGCCGAATAGATTACCTCGTTTTGAAGACGGGACAGACGACGAGACACTCGCCCAACAAGCGAGCTGCGATCCCGATGCATTCAGCCTGCTTTACCACCGCCACCTGCCCCGCGTCTACAACTACCTGTTGGCCCATGTAGGAAACGTACAGGATGCTCAGGATTTGACGGCACAGACCTTCATGGCGGTGGTCGAAAGACTGCCCGCCTACCGCAGCCAGAACCAGTTTGTAGGCTGGTTGATGAGTATTGCTCGCCACAAACTGGTGGATCACTTCCGGCGGCACCATGATCATGTTCCGTTCGACGTTTTGCCGCCGCACTCTCTCGATACCCCTCCCCCGGATGAAGCAGTCGAACACCAGCTGCAACTGGAAGCCGTCGCCGCCGCGCTGCAAACCTTGACGCCGGACCGGGCCGAAGCTTTGACTTTGAACCTTTTTGCCGGGTTAAGCGCGGCAGAAACCGGACAAATCATGCACAAAAGTGAGGATGCCGTGCGCATGTTGGTTCACCGTGCACTGCGCGACCTGCGCGAACGATTAGCCTATGAGGTGAAACCATGACTGACCCTACCCAAACCGATGCCGAACAGGCTCTTGCCGCCGATCTGCTTACTCTGCGGCAGGCGAACCCGCCCGACGCCGCATTTTCTGCCGATCTCGAAACCCGGCTGCGGGCCGTGATTGCGGCCCGCGCCACCTCCAATCCTGTTGTTTTTTCGTCAAATGGTCGAACTACTGCGCGATCTTCACATATCCGCCGCTCGACTCGAATAGTGGGGATAGCCGCTTCCCTGGCGTTGGTGGTCCTGCTATTTCTGATTGTGCCTGCTCTGCGCACTTTCGCTCAGGACATCATCCGCCAGATCGGAGGTATTCTGATTACCGATGCCCCCAGTCCAGGGGAAGAAGCGGCCAAAGAATGGGAGCGTGTCGCGAGCACGCCAGCCTTGTTCAGGAGTGACGAGCCGCCGGACAATGCCGCACAAGCAGTTCTTCAATCCACCAGCGGAGCACAAATTAATGCTGTAGTTGGATTCAGTGTTTACGAGGCGAACAACATTGAAGGTCGCCCGCCTTTTGGCATGGATTTTTATCAGATAGCCACCCGCGAAGATAGTAATCTCGTAATCTTTCGTTATTCCTGGTATGGCAACCAGGTCCATCTGGTTGAAATGCGCGCGGATGATCCGGCACTGACCCCAATCTGGAACCGTGATCCCGCACTGCCACAGGGTGAAGCAGTCACCGTGCGTGGTGAACCGGGTTTATGGTTCTCCGATTTCACACTGAACGATCCCCAGTTTCAAGCACAGGTGGATGAACTTAAGACCATGACAGGCGGCGCTGTAAAAAACATCAAACTGCTGACGTGGCGAGAGGGTAATCAGGCTTTTATCATTCAGTCGTATACCTTTACCCTGGACCTGTTGCAAATAATGGCTGATTCCCTTTCTACGGTACCGGATTCCCGTCAATTCAGTTCCCTATGGCCACCCCTCACCGACGCCGAACTCACCGAGCAGGCTGGTTTCCCTCTTTATGCGCCAGCCGATCTACCTGACCATTATTACCTCTTGGGCCGTTATGTGACCACCTTGAATGGTGTCAAGACCATTGTCTTTGATTACCGGTATATCACGCCCGGATGGTTTGCGGATTTCCTTTTCCACAGTGATCAATTGGTGTTGTGCCAGATTTTTTCCAGCGAAACATATTCCCTTGGATTAGGGGATGCGGTGCTGACTGATGTACTGGTGAACAATCAGCCGGGAGTATGGATCGAGCAGTGGGCCCGCGGTGCTATGTTTTATGCTCCCGCACTGAAAGAAACCTTAGGGAAATTCTGGGACTACGAACGAGCCAATGTTCTCGTTTGGGAAACCGGGGGATACACCTTCACGCTGCATAATGCTGGGGCTCTGCATCTCGTGGACCCAGGCTACATCTATGAACAGACCCTCCCTCACTTGAGCCAGCATGATATGCTGCGGATTGCGGAGTCAGTCGCACCGGTGAACAACATCACCCCCTAGTCCGCCCAGTCCTCATGCCCTGTCCTCTTTTCACCAACACTCTACGGGAAAAGGGGACGGGGCATCAGTTCAGTTGTTAATCGTCTGATGCTGCTCGACGAAGCTCAATCCGCTCCTTTCGCATCCAACTGCGCTGTCTCATCCGGCAAAAGGACCGCCGCAACATGCCCGGCCAGCACATTAATCACCGCCCCGCTGCGCTGGATCACGCCCCGCACTGCCAGAATGCCCGCCGTGTGCAGCACCCGCGCAAAAGAGCGATAGAGGTTGGGTCGCACGATAACATCCATCAACCCATACTCGTCTTCCAGGGTCAGGAAGTGAAAACCTTTGGCTGTCGGCGGAGCCTGATGGACCACCAGTAAACCCACGACCCGGACACTGTCGTTGGGGGCGCTGTTCTTGATGTCGACGCTGCTCGACATGCCATGTTCGACCAGCCAGGGACGGTACAACTCCAACAGGTGCACGCCGGGAAACAATCCCAACAGTTCCTGTTCGAGAGACAGTTTTTCCAGGGTTGAGAGCAGCGGGAGTCGCACCCCGTCATCAGCAAAGTCCAGGGCGAGTGTATCCACCGGGTAATGCAGTTTGCCCAGCGTCCACAATAACTTACGGCGCGGGATACCCCAGCTATCCAATGCTCCGGCCAGGATCAGGTGTTCCACCAGGCGAGGCGGCAGCTGCGTCCGGCGGCACAGGTCGGTCAGGTCGACAAATGTCTGGGACTGACGGGTATCCACCAGGCGAGCCGCGCCGGTTTCGCCCAGCCCTTTGACATACAGCAATCCCAGGCGCACCCCTCCGTTTTCGACCGTGCAGCGCACCTCACTCCGCGCCACGTCCACTGGCAGCACCGGGATGCCATGCCGCCGGGCATCACCAGCCAACACCGCCGGGGACCAGAATCCCATCGGCTGGTGATTCAACAGGGCGGCGTACAGTGCCGCCGGGTAATACCGTTTCAACCAGGCGGACTGGTAGACCAGCACAGCAAACGCCGCCGCGTGACTCTTGGGGAAAGAATAACAGCCAAAAGCACGCAGTGCCTCGAAAATCCGCTCTGCCGTCACCGCGGAGACACCCTGCGCTTCTGCTCCGGCGACAAACGCAGCGTGCAGCTTTTCCAGGGCCGCGCCCGCGTGTTTGCTGCCCAGCGCCCGACGCAGCAGTTCACCCTGCCCAGCGCTGAAGCCCGCCAGATCGCGCGCCACCTTGAGCACCTGCTCCTGGAACAGGATCACCCCCAGCGTCTCGGCCAATGCACCTTCCAGCCGGGGGTCAGGATAGGTGACCGACTCATTGCCCAACCGCCGCCGGAGGTAAGGATGCACCATATTGCCCTGAATAGGACCGGGGCGGATCAGCGAGATGGCGACGACCAGGTCCGCCAGGCCGCGCGGCTGGAACAGCGGCTGCATTTGCGACTGAGCGCGTGACTCGACCTGGAACACACCTATCGTGTCCGCCTGGGAAATCAGGTCATACACCACCGAGTCGTCAAAACACAGCCCGTCCAGATCGGGCCGTTGGCCGGTGGACACTTCGATCAGGTCCAACGCCTCAGCAATGGCCGACAGCATACGCAGCCCCAGCAGGTCGATCTTGACCAGTCCGGCGTCTTCCAGGCTGTCTTTGTCCCACTGCACGACGACCCGCCCCGGCATCGTGGCTGGTTCGGTCGGCACTCGTTCGGCCAGCGGCGGCCCGGTGATGATCATGCCGCCGTTGTGGATACTCAGGTGGCGTGGAAAATCGTCGATCTCCCGGCACAAGGTGATCGCCTGACGCCAGGGTGCTGTGCGGCTGGATTCTCCTAACATCTCTTGAAGACGCGGGGAATCAGTGATTCGTCCGGCCTGGTGGGTGTCCAAAACTCGCGCCGACTGGTCGACCAGGTGCAGCGGCAGTCCCAGCGCCTTGCCGACATCCCGCAGCGCGCTGCGAGCGCGAAAAGTGACAAAAGTGCAGGCCATCCCGGTATGATCCGCGCCATACTTTTCGTACACATACTGGATCACTTCCTCGCGGCGGTCGGCCTGAAAATCGATGTCAATATCCGGAGCCATCTGGCGTTCGTCGGAAAGAAAACGCTCGAACACCAGGTCCAACGCCAGCGGGTCCACCGGCGTGATGTCCAGCAGGTAAGCGACCAGAGAATTCGCCGCCGAGCCGCGTCCCTGGCAGCGGATGCCGGAGGCACGGGCGAAATGCACCAGATCCCACACAATCAGGAAATAGTTCGCCAGCCCGGCGCGCTGGATCACAGCCAGTTCGTAATCCAGCCGTGCCAGAATATCGGTGGCCGTCTCGGCATAACGCCTGTTCAGCCCGACCTGGCACAAGTGGCGCAGATAAGTGGCGCTGTCCATCCCGGGCGGAGTCGGGAAACACGGTAGGTCTTGTAGTCCCGCCTGGAGTTCGAAATCACAGCGTTCGGCGATGTGCAGTGTATTGGCCAACGCGCCCGGATAGGCGGCAAACAGCGGTGCCATCCGCTGCGCCGGTTTCAGGTAATATTCCGAGTTGGGACGGCGCAGGTGCGCCGACTGCTCGATGGTGGTGTTGTGCCGGATACACACCAACACGTCCTGGAGACGGTGGTCGGCACGAGTCGCATAATGCACATTATTGGTCGCCACATACCCCAGCCGCAGATCACGCGCCAGCCGCGCCAACCCGGTCACCAACTCGTTATCCTCTGGCAGCAGATGGTGCTGAAGCTCGATCCAGAAGTGCTCCGACCCAAACAGATCGTAGTAACGCCGGGCAGCGGCTATCGCCCCTGTCTGGTCATCCCGCCGCAGCGCGCGTGCCATCTCTCCCTGGCGGCAGCCAGAGAGTGCGATCAGCCCTTCAGTATGATCAGCGAGTATGTCATAGGGCAGTGATGCTTCCCCTTTAGGCGCATTGTGCCGGGCGAGGCTGATGAGGTGGCACAGGCTGCGCCAGCCGGTCGCATTTTCGACCAGCAAGGTCAGGTGCGCACCGTCTGCCAGGGTCAGTTCCGCGCCCAGAATGGCCTTTATCCCGTGCTGCCGCGCGGCCTGGACAAAACGCACCACCCCATACACCGCATCGTGATCGGTCAGCGCCAGGGCAGACATCCCCAGCCGGGCAGCCTGCTCAACCAGCGTCTCCGGGTGTGACGCGCCGTCGAGCAGGCTGAAGTTCGAGTGGCAGTGCAGTTCGATATATTCCATCATGTCTGCGGAATCTACTTGTGCTTGCTGATGTCAAATGGGATATCAAAACCCACTATGATTTGCTCCTCAGTGCTCTCGTTAGTGAGAAACATAAAGTCAAAAGTCATAGCGCTATCGTAAACTCGCAGCTTCCACTCAGCCGGCACTATTGAGCGGTACCACAGAGCGAATTGAGCATCTTCTATCCGACCACCGGATGTTGTATATGAGACTCCTGTTCCTAAAAAATCGCCCAGTAAACCAAAATCATCAAAAGTCTGGAATTGAAGTAACGAGTGTGCTTTTGGATCTGAGATGAAATACACCTCTGCCTTCGGCCATTTCTCTTTTAGTTGTTCCACAAAATAACTAACCTTCAAGGTTTCGTCATTTTCATGAGAGATTATGATTGAAATACTCATTTGACTTCCGTCTCCTTTCTAAGCCCTAAGGCCGGAGATCATACACGAATCCATGTTCCCTAAATTCATTGTTTTGTTGCGCGTTGTCAGCGTTTGTTAGGATAGCGGATATCAATCATACAACCGCTGCAAAAACCAGTCACCGCTGAGCACGTCGCGGAAGAGGATTACTAGCAGGCCGGTATCGGTAGTGAGTTTGAAGTATTCGCGCCATACTCGCCCACGCCACCAATCGTCGTCCACCCGCCAGCGATTGGCGATGTTGTCGACCTTGTGCGTGCCTTCCCAGGTGAAACACAGCGGCGCGCCCTGCTCATCACTCTCCACCTGAATCGGCAGTCCATCCGGCCAGAGATAGGTCATGGCTCACCGGCCTTCTCCAACCGGAAACGCCGCTCCGGCAGGCGGGCATCCGGATCGGTCAACCGCACCCGGTAAAAGATGCCGTCCCCGTAACGCGCAACTAGATGGCGCAGCGCCTCACTTAGCTGCTCCTGGGACACTGGCTGGCGCTCAAACAGACCCAACTGCCGCGCGGTCACCCGTTCCAAATCACCCAACACCAGTTCGATCTCGGTCACTCCTTGAGAGATGGAAAAAGCAGCCATCAGGTCCTCGGCGGTATCCACCAGGTGACGCAGGCTGTCACTCGGCTGGCGAAGCATCACGGCGCGTTCCAGCCGGGTACCATTCTCTAGGGTCAGGGCCACCACCATCGAGCGGGCCGCACACCCGACGGTGTGCAGGCGGCTGGCGGATTGTTCCACCTGCGTTTGAATTATCGCCGCCAAAACCTGGCGGTCGTTGATGGGGCCATTCGTCTGGTGGACTACTTGCTCCACCACGCGGGGGGTGTAGGGCAGCACCGGACTGGTATCATGTCCATTTGCCAGGGGGTGCAGGATGCGCCCCGGTTTGCCGAAACGGTCGACGAGCGCCGCTACCGGCTGGACGGCCACATCACCCAGGGTGCGCAGTCCCAACAGGTCAAGCTGGCGCAGTGTCTCGCCATCGACCGGCAGCAGGGCCGCGCTGAACCCGGCCAGGAACTCCGCCGCCTGCCCGTTGGGTACGATGAGCAGTTCCCCAGGATGCAGCGACACCGCCGCCACGCGCGCCGGGAACTTACCCCCGGCCAGCCCGACGGTGACCGGCAGCTGTGTCTGCTCCTGAACAAACTGGCCGAGCTGGTGGCCGGTGTCTAGTGCCTCGTCGGGCGAGAGTTTGCCCAGGTCCAGGTAACAGGTCGCCGCCGCCTGCCGGTCCATCTGGGACGGCGGCACAAAAGGGACCGATACCCGTCTCAGCCCATCGGCGCGCAGTTCTGGCCCGTCTTCCGGCTCGACACGCGCGGTGAACAGAGTCAGTCCATCGAGCAGTTCCTCGAACACCCGGCGGTAACGAGCGGGAGTTTCCGGCAGCAGGTGCAGACCCGTGCACAGCGCCTCGGCGGCGCGCACCGACATCCCGACCTGGATGCCCGTCTGAGCCGCTTCCGCCGATAGACCCACCACCCGCGCACCCTGGCCCGTAGAATCAAGAAGCGCCAGGGGCGCTTTTTGAAGATGGGAGTGCTCACGCTGTTCCAGCGCGGCGGTGAAATAGGGCAGCCGGAGGCAGGCGATCATGTGCTGTCCCCCTGCACCAGCTCGTCAAAGGTGATCGCCATGACCCCTTGCCGACCGGGCGCGCCGTGGCGATCCTTGATGACGGTGATGCACACGTCGTAACCCTGGATGTCATGCCCGTTACGAATCCAGCCGAGTTTTTCGACCCGCAGCCGTACTGCTGCGGGCACAGCACAGGCGGCTGCCAACCGCACCCGCGCCGGCGGTGTCAGGCACAACAACGCCCAGGCGCTGCCGGGCAGCCGCGCCGCTAACCGCCGCAGTGCGACTTGAAAGCCGCTGTTTTGCAGGGTATCCCCCGGTGGGCAGGCCATACCATCCAGCACCAGCAGCCCGCTGCCACCCAGGGTGATGAGGTCACTGGCGATGTTCATCCCGGCGGCCAGGGTGGGTGGTCGGACCAGCAGCAGCCGTTCCGGGTCCACCCCGCAGCGCGCCGCATAACCGGGGTCCAGCGTGCAGCAGGGATCCAGGTAGATCACCGGCTCGTCATGCTGCTGGATGGCGGCGGCCAGTTTGAGGGCGAGCGTCGTCACGCCGGAGGTCGGGCTGCCGGTGAACTGCGTCAGGCTGCCGCGCGGCAGACCATTCGGCCCCAGCAGGTCGTCCAGCACGGGCAGACCGGTGGTGATGCCGGCAGCGTCCCCTGCCCCACGCTGCTCCCCCAACGGACGCAGCGCCTCGGCTCCCCAGCGACGGTGAATGGTCGTGATGACCTGCTGCAGGCCAGCGCGCTGTTTTGTCGTGATAGGTTTCATCCCGGATTCCAACCCCTGTCGAACATTTGTCCTGTTGCCATTATAGAACAGGCGGTCTTTCTGATGCAATAGGGTATGACATAAACCGGTTGACGAGGGGATATGAGTTGGTTAGATTGGGGTTAGAAACGCGGTTTGAGTGGAAAAATGCTCCTATGTTCCTTGAACCAATCCTCTGTATCTGTTGCGCGCCGATTCCTGTACCGCTCCTGCTCTGTTTGGGCATACCCAGTGGTTTGAAATGGCACAGTTCCAGACCGAGGACCGTGCACAGAAGTTCCGTGATGACTTCATGTCGCTGGCGGGGTCGGAGGAACTGGGACACGTCACCGGACCGGCGTTAGCCGACTTCATCGCTGACGACCTGAAAATGAACAGCCGGTGGCAGACGATGAACCAGCCAGATTTGGAAAAGCTAAAGGCTGATGAATGGAGAATTGTTCATAGTGCCGATGAGTGGTAGCCGCGCATGGACGAAACATCCCCTACCCAAGCCGTTAGCGCCGCAAGCATAGACCTGGACTTGTAGATGGGGTTGGCGGAGCGATCCCCGCCAACCTTTCTTACGGCATCAGAAGGTTAAGTATTTTGCGCACTATTATGGCTTTTAGCCAACGGCGCAGCCATTTTCCCGATCACGAGCTACCAAAGTGTGCACACGTGGGCTGATCATCCTGAACGCCGTACAACGCGCGCTCCTCCGGTGTGAAGTCGCGGAAGATGCGCGTGCAGGCATAGTCAACCAGTTGTTCCGGTGTCCCTACGATAAACCACAGCCGGGCGGTTTTGTCATAGCTACCGGTGAGGACGGTGCGTCCATCGGGGCTGAAGGCCACGCTCCGCACAAAACCCGTGTGTCCTGCCAGAGTCTGGACGAGTTGGCCGCTGTCCACGTCCCACAGTCGCGCAGTGGAGTCATCGCTGCCGGAGAGCGTGTAACGCCCATCGGGGCTGAAGGCCACGCTATTCACACTAGACGTGTGTCCTGCCAGTGTCTTGACGAGTTGGCCACTCGCCACGTCCCACAGCCGGGCGATACCGCCCAAACTGCCGGTGAGGGCCGTTTGCCCGTCGGGGCTGAACGCCACACTGTATACCATAATGCCAGCATCCAGGGTGTGGAGAAGTTGGCCGCTGGCGACGTCCCACAGCCGGGCGATACCGTCCAAACTGCCGGTGAGGGCCGTTTGCCCATCGGGGCTGAAGGCCACGCTCGTTACCCACGAAATCGCGTTTCCTTCCAGGGCGTGGAGGAGTTGGCCGCTGGTGGTGTCCCACAGCCGGGCATTGGAGTCCTTGCTGCCGGTGAGGGCTGTGCGCCCATCGGGGCTGAACGCCACGCTTGTTATTTCACCGGTATGGCCTTCCAGGGTGTGGAGGAGTTGGCCGCTGGCAGTGTCCCACAGCCGGGCGGTAGCGTCTTTACTGCCGGTGAGGGCCGTTTGCCCGTCCGGACTGAACGCCACGCTTGTTATTTCACCGATATGGCCTTCCAGGGTGTGGAGGAGTTGGCCGCTGACAGTGTCCCACAACCGGGCGGTAGCGTCTTTACTGCCGGTAAGGATCGTTTTCCCGTCAGGACTGAACGCAGCGCTCACCACGAAATCGGTATGCCCTTCCAAGCTATGGACAGTCTGGCCGCCGGACACGTCCCACAGCCGGGCAGTGTCGTCTGCGCTGCCGGTGAGGACCGTTTGCCCGTCTGGGCTGAATGCCACGGCTCTTACCTCATTTGTATGCCCCTCCAGCGTGTAGATAAGTTGGCCGCTGGCGGTGTCCCACAGCCGGGCGGTAGCGTCCCAACTGCTCGTGAGGGCCGTTTGCCCGTCCGGGCTGAACGCCACGCAGTCTACGCCGCCAGTATGCCCTTGCAGAGTGTGGAGGAGTTGGCCGCTGGCTACGTCCCACAGCCGGGCTGTGTTGTCCCAACTGCCGGTGAGGGCATAGCGCCCGTCGGGGCTGAACGCCACACTTTCCACGATCGCAAATCCTTCTTGCAGGGTGTGAATGAGTTGGCCACTGGTCACATCCCACAACCGGGCGGTAGCGTCCCAACTGCCGGTGAGGGCCGTTTGCCCGTCGGGGCTGAATGCTACCCTCGCTATTGCACCGGTATCGCCTTGCAGGGTGTGGAGGAGTTGGCCGCTGGCCACATCCCACAGCCGGGCGGTGGAGTCCACACTGCCGGTGAGGATCGTTTGCCCGTCCGGGCTGAACGCCACGCTGTATATGCTGGCGGTATGCCCTTGCAGGGTGTGGACAAGTTGGCCGCTGGCTACATCCCACAACCGGGCGGTGGTGTCTTCGCTACCGGTGAGGACAGTGCGCCCGTCGGGGCTAAACGCCACGCTCCACACCAAATCGGTGTGCCCTTCTAAAGTATGAAGGAGTTGGCCGCTGGCAGTGTCCCAAAGCCGGGCGGTAGAGTCCGCGCTGCCGGTGAGGATCGTTTGCCCGTCAGGGCCGAACGCCAAATCTAATACCTCTCTTGTATGTCCCTCCAGGGTATAGATAAGCTGGCCGCTAACGGCGTCCCATAGCCGGGCGGTACCGTCCGCGCTACCCGTAAGGACATATTTTCCATCGGGGCTGAATGCCACGCTTAGCAAGCCATTGGTATGCCCTGTTAAACGGCGGTAGGTGTGCAGCCGGGGGAATGCAGTGCGTAAGGCGGCTTCTGCCTGCGGCACGTAGAGCGTGTTTAAGGCGCGAATACTGAGCAGGGCGGCCAGTTCGGCGTTGGGGCGCTCCGTGTTGTTCAGCACCTCAATCGCTTGCGATGCCAGATTGAGCGACTGGATGCGCGCCTCGCCCTGTGACACCAGATGATTGACGGCTACCAGAGTCGTGTCGGCCTCGGCAACCTGGGTGTGGGCGGTATTCGCGCGATCCTGCGCCTTCAACCCGGCGGTTGATGCCCCTACCGCCGCGATCACCGCCAGTACCCCGATGATTCCCAACAGGGCGGCGGCCAGGCGAAACTGGCGAATGCGCCTCTCACGCCGGGCTTCCATCGCCCGCAGATCGTTCTCAACCCGGCGGCTTTCATCAATATACGTGCGCTGCGGGTCGGTGACGCGGGGTTCGTTGCCTGCGGCGTCACTCGCAACCCGCCAACTTTCATAGGCCGCCAGTTCGTCCCCGCGCAGCAGGGTGCTGGGGCTGCGTCCCCGGCTCTCCCACTCCCGAATACGCAGCAGCAGCCGGGTGTGCAGCTTGACGCGCTCCGGGTCGGTATCTACGGTGGTTAGCAGCGCGTCCACTGCCCGGTCCAGCGCGCCGAGCTTGAGGTAATCGATCCACTGGATGGACTTGATAAACTCCCAGTTTTCGCGTGCAAGCTGTTCGTAGGGGCGTTTGGCCGGGTCGGTGTAGTAGCTGCCCACCAGCGCGCCCTCGTCGATAGAGCGGTACACAAAGGGGATGATGCGCTTATTAATCTGGCGGGCGAGATCGATCTCGCGCTGGCAGTAGACGGAATCCAGCGCGTCCGGGCTGATGATCAGGACGAAGTTATCCGCCCCCTCGATTCCGGCGCAGATTTCTTCCCACCATTTGGTCGAATAATCGATGCCCCGCCAGTCTACCCAGGCTTCGCGCTGGCGAGCATTCAGGGCGTTGAACAGATCGCGGACGAAATCGGTATCTTTGCGCGAATAGGAGATGAACACATCGGCCATCGTAGATGCCTCTTTTTTGACGTTCCTGTATGTAACTATGCGAATTATACTCCGAATTAGCCTGACGCCTGGAGTTAGAGTTTGTGCAGCCGCTCCCTCATAGGCTTGCTGGGTCGCACAACCAGTCGGTGGATAACCCGACATGGCTGGCCGGTACTCAACATCCCACGCTGCTCACCCCGGTCGATACGTTGCACCTCCAAGACCAGGAAGTTCTCAAGCTCAATCCGTCCGCCGGAAGCCAGTTCTTCGGTCCAGACATCAATCAGAGTCTCAATCACCCGCTGCACGTCGTGGTTGCGCAGCCGGGTGCGGCGGCCAATCTCGCTTACCATCGTTTTTTTCGTCAGAGCCATCTCATGTACCTTTCGCGGCGGCGGCCCGCGCCTGGTGTTCCGCCTTCATCCGGGCCAGCGGTGTCAGCGGGACCGGAACACTTTCCATCTGTTTCACCCGCGCGTATACCCTTTCCATCATGGCGCGATCCGGGCCCGGTTCGACAGCCTGAGTGGCCAGCGACGTGGCCGGTTTCAAGTCGAGAGTGATGCCGCGTTCCAGGCGCAGCGGTTCCACGTTTTTCGAGGCGGCGAAACGTGTTCGCCAGTTGCGCCGCTCATACAGGCGCGTGAGACGGGCGGTCAGAATCACCTGGGTGGCAAAACCTGGTTCGACGTAACGGGCGAAGATGGTGCAGTTGCCGGATTGGGGAGTGATGACTTCATCGACTGTCAGCAAGGGACGCTGCCGCAGGTGGCTGTTCGGATCGTCTTCGTTGGCATCGGCGGTGGCGATACCAGAGGCTTTCGAATAATACTCCGCCGTTTCCGCGTCACAGCCGCCAAACACGATCTGGGTTGCCAGGCCCGTGAAGAGCGCCTGGGTACCTTCCTGGCCGTAGATCAGGTGGAACTGCCCCTTCGTCTGCGCGCCGATCAGGATGGAGATGCGCCGCTTACGTACCAAGTTCACATCGGCGACCAGACTGTCGAGTTTGCCCAATGTTGGGAACTCGTCCAACACCACACCGACTGGCATCGGCAGCGGCCCGCCATTCTGCTCGCCGATGGTGTCCAGGTCGAGCATCAGCTTGCGCAGCGTCGCGCCGAGATACGAGGCGTATACAGCGCACATCCGTCCCGGACAGGTCAGCACCACCACCGTCGGTTGTGAGACGATCTGCTCCGCTTCGAAGTCCGACGCGCTGGTGTTGGCGCGCACGTCGGTGGACGCCCAGCCGGTCAGCGCTGTTGCCAGGGTAGCGACCACGTTGGACGCGACTTTCCCATCCGAGCGCACGCTGGCGATGAAGGCATTCGCCAGCAGCGAGGCGTCGTCTTTCTTCGAGGACAGTTTTTCCGCCAGCGCTTTGGGATCGTTGAGGGCGTTGTAGATGTCATCCAGCGTGTCGAAACGAATCAGACAGGCCGCCAGCAGCGCGGCAGCACTGTCGGTCCAGAAGCGGTTATCCCCCTGCGCACTGGGAACCAACACGTCGGCAATGGCGCGGGCATCGGAGACATTCGCGATGTCGGCGGCCAGGTTGTAACGCGGCCCAGCGCTGCTGGTCGGATCATGCACCGCGACCAGGTGGCCGGTGACCTGGGCGAAGCGTGTGACGTGTTCTTTCAGTTCACCCTGGGGGTCAACCACGACCAGGCTGTGTCCCGCCAGCATTCGGTCGCCGATCGCCGGCAGGATCACGCCCTGTGTTTTGCCAGAACCGGGTCCGCCTAACGTCAAAATACCGCGTGCCGCATCCTCACCGCTCAGTTGAAACGTGCCTGAGCCATAATCCAACCGCCAGCGGTTCTCGCCCCAGAATGCCCCGAAGAACGTCACTCCCTCATGGTCTTGTCTGCGGTAGCGGCGGTACTCGCGCATGGTGCAGAAATGGGAGGAACCAAGCGATCCCCGTCGTACTGCCGGGCGGCGCAGCCGGTCTACCCGCTCGCGCAGCCAGCCCGCCTGCCGCAGTCCCTCATGCACGACGACGTTGGCCACGCATAGCGCCATACACCCCATCAGCCCGGCCATGAGCAACCGCATCCGGTTGATGGTGGGCGGTCCTCCGGCCATTGATGTCATGAAACCGTTATCGACCTGCGGAACCGTCGCGGGGCGGATGGCGAAGTCGCCCATTACGGTCAGATAGAACGCCATGATTCCCAACGAAACAATCCCGTGTGTCAGCAGGTGTACGACGAGGTCGCGCTGGGTGCTTTGTTTCTCTTCGCCGGTGCGGCGAATAGATACCCCCAGCAGCGCGGCAGCGAAAACCGGAGCCAGGGGGATCAGGCACACCAGCGGCATAAGACAGCCACCCAGGGCTGCGCGTCCTTCGGTGAACAACCAGTGGAACAATGTACTTTACCCTCTCCCTAACGTGGAAACCAGGCATCAAGCGAATCGATATCTTCCGGCACGTCTTGCGCTTCGACAGCCGGTTCTTCGATCTCCCTGCGCCACTCGGTGCCGATGGTCCGGTCCAACGTCACCTCGAATTCGTCATGGGCGATAGTGTTGAACAACTGCTCGTGCCTTTTCCGCTTGTGGTTGTAGATCGCCTCCCAGCCTTCGACGGTCGGAGCCAATCCTGGCAAGATCACATGGCTGTGCAACTGTTGTTCCCCTTCTTTGGTCAAACGGTCGTGAACGACATAGGCGTAGGGTGGCATCTGAAAACCGCGCGCCTCGTAATACGCCTCGACGATCCGTTCTGTTACGTCCATCACCAGGTCGCGCCGCTGCACTTCCGGTACAAGCGCCATCAGGTCAGGCGCGGGGGAGATCACCCAGGTCCAGGCCAGGACGTGCTGGCTCTGAAGGCAGTCGCAGTTGGTGAAGATTTCGCGGTAGTGTTTTCCCAATCCCCGGTCCTGCCAGCGGTCGCGCAGTTTCTCCTGGTTGGCCCTGGTATCGCGATCCTCGCGAAATTGCAGATACTTTAAAGTGGCTCGCAAGCCCTGGTGCCCGGTCCCACGTCCGCGCCGCTTCGGGGATTTGTACTTGAAGTCGGGAATAATGATGGTTTTTGTCATGGAGTATGCATGGTCGTGATCTGTTTCTGAAGCACCTGGGAATCTCGCGCTGCCGCGACAATGGCCGCCTGAACAAGTTCCTCCGGCGTGATGGGCTGCTCGGTGAACGCGGGAAGCATGACTGCCAGTCCGTGCGCCACCAACCCCAGCAGGATGTCCAGGCGAAAGCTCAGCGCCGTTTCCAGGGCGTCAATACGCTCCTGGAACGTCTTACGAAAGTGTGCTTTGCTGCCTGCGATATCTTCCTGCCGGTCCAGGAACTCACGGATGGCCTGGCGGATGAGGTCCGCTTCAGTGACTTGTTTGCCTTGTTTGTCCAGAAGCTGCTGGAGACGTGCCCGCAGTTGAGGTGTCATGGCAATGCTGCGTCTTGCCGTATTGGTGGCTGGCATTGGAACCCTCCCAGTTGATTGATCCCCCTTATTGTCTCAAACAAGAGGGCTGGAAAGGCTGTAGGATTACGTTTTTTGGAGCGCAAACTTGCGAAAAACGGAGCAAAAATACGCGTATCTGGATTCGCTTCCCCTAATGTCTAGCGTGATCCGTCCAGAAAATTAAAACAACTTACAGCTACTGCGGATGGGATACAGCGGACGCACTAAGCATGATCCCAGTGCCAACAGTGTACCCACCGATTGTGACGGGTATGTGCCCTTTTGCAGGGGCAATACCATAAAGTACCTGGCAGGCAGCAGTATGCATAACCGGAGTTGAGTCGTAGGTAAGGACAACAGTTGAGAGCGAAGTTGGCAAATAATCCCAGTCGTATGGAGAATGCATGGCAACAACAACTGTCTTTTCAGGAGGAAGTGCCCAAACAAGCTTGTACCGCGCACCATTTTGGTCAATATCTTCCTCAAACACGACCACAACATCTGCCTGGGCGGCAGACTGAATGGCCGTTGATATTTCCAAATCAGAGGGCCAGTATGAATAGCCTACGGAGGATAAATCAGGATCGTAGTTGGAGCACTCGTTAAAGATTTCAGGATAATCCAGTGGATAGACAAGCGTTACTTTGGCTCCTGGGTCGAGTGGCAGCAAGGTCTGCCAATCTTCGAGAACGGTAACGGCATCAAGTCCCAGCCGAAGGAGTACACCACGATGGTTATCCAGATCGAGCCGCTGCCTTGTCTGTTCAATCTCTAATTGGGTCCAGGTTAATAGCCCATATTGGTCACGAAGATTCATGATGTGCAGTAATGCTTGATCAATACGCTCATTGGATATTCTGCCATTCTGGACCGCTTCGATCACGGCTGAAATAGTAACCTGCTGATCCCAGGCACTCACGTGGGGTCCAAAGGTAATTAAATCTACGCCAGCGTTAATGGCGGCAACAGCAGCGTCAGACAAGGTATACTGCTCCGAGACGGCCCCCATATCCAACGCATCCGTAATAATCACATCGTCGAAACCAAGTTCATTTCGCAAGACATTCATTACTACGGGCGAAAAAGTCGCTGGACGACGGACACCCGGATCAAGGCTGGGGTAATAAAGATGCCCAATCATAACAGCTGGAGCATCTGCTTCGACAGCGATTCTGAAAGGAACCAGCGCGGTTTGCTTCGCTTCCTCTCGTGACAAATTCACTAATGGCAGTTCTCGATGACTGTCTTGAGTTACCAGTCCGTGACCTGGAAAATGCTTCAGGACCCCGATGACACCTTCCTCTCGCATTCCCTGAACCAAACCACTCGCCAACAGGCCCACCAACTCAGGATTAGAACTCATGGTTCGATAATAAAGTGCCCGAAATGCGCGGTCAGCGCGTAGAAATACTGTTGAAAGCCATCACTGCTGAACACGGGCAGCTGCTCGGGGGTGAGACGCTGCTTTACTTCGTGCACCAAGGCATGGCCATCTTCTCGGGTCCGCCTGCCCAGGTGTAGCGCCAACAGCACTTTCGTCTCGGCGTCGATCCCGGTCCACACCCAGACCCGCTTCGGATGGTGCCTGACTTTCGTCACTAGCTCATCCACCTGGAAATGACCGCTCCGGATCTGTCGGAAAAAGTGCTCGTGCAGGCGCTGGCCATGCTGTCCACCGCGCTGCACCCAACGGGTGATGGTGTTCGGGTGATGGTTGAAAATGCGACTGCCTGCTGCCGTATCTACTCCCTCCGCCATCGCGGTCATCACTTCGGCTACCCGTCGGGAAGGGGTCTTGAGCCGGTAGAGCGGCGTATGCCGCCAGGCGCTGAACCGGTTCCCGCACGCTGCGCAGCGCCACCGCCGGATCCGTTCCGCCTTGCCGCGCCAGCCATCACTCACCAGCGCGTGGATACCGGCTTCGGTAATTCCATAGTATTCACACGCTGGATTATCGCACCAATACCCCTCGCTGTCGTAGGTCTTCGGTCGTCCTGCCCGGCTTTTCACCTCCCGCCACGGGCGCACCGGACTACTGCGCGTGGGACACGCCGGCTCATAGGCCTGACAGAAGGGACAATCCTCCGGCGTGCGCGGGTGCAGGTGGCGCTTGCGCTTGGGTTTTTGCTTCCATTCTTCCCACCAGCGTCGCAGCTGCTTCCCGTAGTGCAGCCGGATCACCTCCGCTCCTAACCCGGCTATCAGACCCCACTCGAGCCAGTGTGTTTTGTTCCTCATTTTGACCTGCTATGTTATACTGGTTTTGACCTTAAATATATTATGATATCCCTCCCACAAAAATGAGGCTTTGCGCCTCATCTTGAATTATCTCCCCTGTCCGATATGACTACCCGCCTGTTTATCGGCCACCCCAAGAACGCCCATCCAAACGCAAGCTAAACAACCCGTATGGTTCGAAAATTAATCTTCGGGTGAAATAGGCGCTAGGCAGGCTCCCGATAGTAGTCGCGGATGATCTCTCCGAGCACGTTTCGATAGAAGATCGGCCCCTCGGTTGACACGGGTTCCAACCCAAGTGGGCTATCCCACTTGATCCCTTGATGAGGTCGTCGGGCATTGTAATATGCAGCGTACACGCCCCGATTATCGCCTATGCAGCGTCGTGCTTTAGTTATGATTGATGCTGTCCAAAATGGTTTGACAGCGTACTGAATCACGAATGAGTTTCAATTGGGTCCCCCTTCATTTAGAGATTGTACGGAGTTTATTGGGGGGTCCGGGTCTGAAAACGATTTCGACCATGTGCCGCTATTTGGATTGTTCCTCTCAAATCACGCCGCTGCCGAGAGTCCATGCCCGTCGTTCCCCGCCTATGACAGCTAACGAAAGAGTCAGGCAATTGTCTGGCTCGACCCATACCTCGAATCAGGCCAAGACAGTGCGAACGACCCGACACGACCGGGGCAGCGCCTTTCACGTCAACCGGTGCTGTCCATCACCTCTCACATACTCAACAATGGCATTGAGTTCGCGATACGCGTGCTGGTAACCCTGCATCTGGCCGTGGAGGTAGAGCGCTTCGCCCGACTTGCCCGCATAATCGTGCTCTCCGACCCCGTCCCGGAAGTCCATCGCCATCTCAATCCAGTCGTACAGCAGACCATCCAGGTAACTCATGTCCGGGTTCTGACCTTCGGGCGCGGTGCGCACCACGTCGCGGACATCGAGCGCGGTGAAACGAAGGCCCATACTGAATCCCCGCCAATATTCCAGGGGCAAACGTTGACCTTCCTTGATCGTTTGGTCGCTTGCGTCAGCCAGTTTGCAAAGGCTGTCCATCAAATGTTCGAGAAGTTGTGTGAGCATGGGCGGAGATAATAACGCACCTCGCCGGAAATGCCAGCCTACCAACCATCGGGCAATCGGCTACCCGCTATCCCGGATGGTGTTACTAATGACCGAAGCGGTTCATGGACATACTCGTGGTATCCTGAGAACAATATGTGACCTGAGCGGGGATACCACAGGATATGAGCATCGGGCCGGCACGCGTTTTTGAATGAGAAGACCGCACCAAGGTCAAATCTGTTATGGTGTTTCGTGCAGCCGCTCGACTGGTTTGCATGAGAAGGTGCAGCCGCTTCAAGCTTGGATTGGTGTGTGAGGCAGCCTAGTGGCATAGGTTTCAAAAATTAATCTGAGAGAAAACCCCGATCTACAGAGGTGAATCCAGGATGATAAAAAACACCGCTGTGGGCAGCGGTGTCGATATATTAAATAAGATCAACGAGTTATTTTGAACCGTGCGATGCGGAAACGTTTCTCGACATATCTTGCCAGCGTTTCCGCTTGGCGGCTTGGCGACAGCGAGTGGAGCAATAGCGACGCTTTCTTCCTCCCATCGGAGATGATTCACGCAGTTCTCCCCTACACACTACACAGCAGGGTGGACGTTGTTTCCGTTGGCTTTCGCCCGTTGAGCTAAAGGGATCGGTTCAAGCTCCCAGAACGATGAAGTTGGGGAAACAACTTTACCAACATTCTCATACCATTTTTCCGATTGGAGCTCTCGATAGACCAGTGAACGCCAATCGGCAGCGTTAGCACGACAAGCGTCTCCTGGCGACATGACCCGTTTTCTCGCCTGGATTGAGTTTTTTCACCGTACAGGCCGCGCCTCGCGGAAATCCAGGTTGCCAATCTGCGGAATGGGATTGGGGTCTTTACAATAACAGATTGAGTGTGGACGAGAAAATGCGCCGGTCGGTTCCGACCGGCGCTGGGTAAGAGGTGTTATTTCGCGGCCAGAAAAGAGGAAAGTCCCTGCTCGACTCCTACCGAGGGATAATCCACCGGCAGCCAGACCCCGTTGGTGGGATCGCTCCATACCAGCGCAGAGTCTTCCTCGCTACTGTCCTTGCCTAATCGGATATTCCATCCCTCAGTGCCGCCATTATCGGTGTAGATCAGGGACACAAATCCATCGAGAGTCGGGATAAAGTATCCTCCCAGCGTGGCATCCAGTTCCATGACACCGGCAGTTCGGTCGATGACGAATATATGCCGCACATCGTCCGAATCAACACCATCGACCAGCACCTTTCTCGCTGATTGGATAAAGCCGAGATACCCGATCGTGAACCCGGGATCACTGAAGATCGGGTAAGGGGTGCCGTTCAGCCATTGATAGAGCACGGTATTGCGGGCGGAGTTAACACCAATGGCCTCGCCGTTGAACAGAAACTGTGTGACAGAAGTCGGGTAGGTACCCAGTTGTCGGACATGATCATCCCCCATCTGCCATTCGAACAGAGCAAACTCCGTTGCCGTGGTTTCACCGATAAAGGGAAGCAGCGTCAGCCAGACGATGTTTTCGTTGACCTTGAGCACCACCGGCTTATTGCGAGCAGTCCCCTCAGGATCGACCTGTTCTTTGGAAAGCGAGTAGATGATCTCGCCTGTCGCCATATCCATCACGTTCACATTCCACTGGTTATCAGGTGTCATCACGCTGAAGACATAATTGGTGTAATCGTAGATATTGTGTGAACTACAACTGACCATCCCTCCGAACGACTTCGGCTCGGTCACAAACTGACCGGCCTCGTAATTGTAAATACCGTACATCGTATCCATGGTCTCGGTGTTGTCAGGCTTCATACAGACCAGGATCGTGGTATTGGATAGGTCCACGATGCCGGCGAACTTGTACCCTTCAGGCAGAGATAACGGCACATCGAGGGGTTTAAAACTATCCCCCCCGTTGAGGCGCGCCAGCCGCTGCTGATCATAGTTCCACAACCAGATATACCACTCGCCGCCGCCTGACCCGCCGCGGGCGCTCACAGGGGTAGGTAGCGGCCCCACCATGCCCACGATCAAGAGGAAAAAAAACACCTTACGCATTTTCGTATACTCCCTATTTCTATGTTTAATATTTATTTTAATTCATTCCGTGACCGCAGCGTGACTTTTTTATTC
>JACRBK010000716.1 GCA_016234525.1 Chloroflexota bacterium | reverse complement strand
CGATCAAACTGCTCAAGGGTGAAAAGGTAGAACCTGAAGTAATCGTCGATGTGATGGTCGTCAGCAAAGAAACGCTGGAATAAGCGAACCGGTCGACCGGCTGGGCGCGGCGCCGCTGCGCCCTACACAAGACACAAACTCTCCTTTCTCTGTGCAGCGGGGAAAGGGGTCGGGGGATAGGGGTAAATTCTCTTGAATGCCCCATCTACATTCTTACTACACATAGGAAACCAAACGCGCTATGACTGCCAGATTGAATCTTCGTCGCCTTAATATTGTCCAGCGTTTTATTGGCTATTCGTTTTTGTCAAGCGTGATTCCGCTGGTGTTGGTCGGGGTGGTGTCCTATGTCATCTCGGCTCGCATCATTCAGGACGAAGCCAGCCACTATACGAGTCAACTGGTGGTCAACCAGCGTGATTATCTGAACCTGCAAATGGAACAGGTCGAAAGTCTGCTCTCAAACGTCTCCGGCGTTGAGGAAATCCGCGAGGTGTTGCAGCAAGAAACCGGCAGCAGCACCACGTATTCCGACCTCTCGACGCAGGCCCGCATTGGCTATATTTTGAACGGATACTCCAACCTGAAAGGGTTGGTCGCGCTGGATATTTTTACGACCAGGGGCGATCATTATCATGTGGGTGATACGCTGGACACCGAAAATACCCGCGCCGATGTCGTTCAGCGGCTGATGGAAGACGCCCAGGCCAGCGATCAACTGATCTATTGGGCGGGCATCGAGCCGAACGTGAATGCCAGTTCGACGGTGCAGCAGGTCGTCACGCTCACCAAAGTCAGTTATAAGATCGACCCGGCGACGCTCAAACAAGAGCCGGTCGCCATCTTCATCGCCAGCTACAGCGCGGATTACCTGTACGATCATCTGAGCAACCTCGATTTGGGCGAAGGGGCTTATCTGACTGTGTTCGACCAGTCCGGGCGGCTGATCTACCATCCTGATTTCAGTCTGATCGGCTCCCAGGTGGATCCTGCCCTGGTGCGCCGGTTTGATCAGACCCATGCGCAAGGTTCCTATACTGACAAAGTGGATGGAACCAGCATGTCGATCAATCACACTCATTTTGAGAACAGCGGGTGGACCGTCGCCAGTTTTATCCCGGTGAATACCCTCACCGCTCAGGCCGATGTGATCCGCAATACGATGTTTTTGAGCCTGCTGCTGGGCCTGGGGATCGTGTCGTTTTTCTCGTTTTTATACAACCGGCAGACGGTGGCCCCCATCCGCGAGATTACGCGCCGGTTTGGGCTGATTCAGACCGCCGCCACTGCCGATCAGCCGCCGCTGCCGGTGACTGGCTCCGACGAGATCGCCCAATTGAGCCAGGGTTTTAATCACCTGGTCGATACCTTAAAAGCTCGCCAGGCCGCTGAACAAGAACGCGAAGTTTTGATCGAAGAACTGCGCGCTGCCTACCAGTTGGCCGAAGAAAGTGTGCGCGTCAAGTCAGAATTTCTGTCGACCATGTCGCACGAACTGCGCACGCCCTTAAATGCTATCATCGGGTTTAGCGATATGCTGCTCATGGGCATGATGGGGGAACTGACCCCCAAACAACACCATAAGCTCGAACGCCTGCGCGAAAATGGGGTCCGGCTGTTGAATCTGGTAAACGATATTCTGGATCTGACGCGCATCGAAGCCAACCGGGTGGAGTTAGCGCTGGATATGTTCTCGCCCTTCAGCATGGTCGAGCGCATGAGAGATCAGGTGCGCGTCCTGGCCGAACGTAAGGGCCTGGAGTTTGATACTCAGGTGGATGTGATGCTGCCCGATCAGATGATCGGCGATGCCCAGCGCATTGAACAGATTGTGTTGAACCTGTTGTCAAACGCCTTCAAGTTTACCGAAACTGGTTCTGTCACGCTGGCTCTTGCGGCGAGCGAATCAGGACATAACTGGCTCATCCGAGTCACGGATACGGGGGTGGGCATTCCGCCGCACGCGCTCGAAATTATCTTCGAGGAGTTCCGGCAGGTGGATGGCAGTTCGTCCCGTTCGCACCAGGGGACCGGGTTGGGCCTCGCTATCGCGCGTAAGCTCACCCGTATGATGGGCGGTGAGATTCGCGTTGAAAGTGAGTTAGGTAAGGGCAGCATCTTCACTGTTACACTGCCGTTGATCATTACCACCGAAATACAGCTTGCTGCTTCTAATAAGCAGAATTAATCATCCGGGTAAGGAGAAATCATCATCATGGTAGACTGGAATAATCTTTCGACGTGGCAGATTTTGTTGGTCGAAGACGAACCCGACAATCTGGAACTGATCGCTGAAACGTTGGGGTTTTTCGGCCTCAACGTCAAAACAGCCGCCAACGGGATCGAAGGGCTGCAAGCCCTGCAAGACTTTACTCCTACCCTGATTCTGCTTGACCTGTCGATGCCGCAGATGGACGGCTGGCAGATGCACCGCCAACTTAAAGCCGACACGCGCACCGCGCGTATCCCGGTAGTGGCGCTGACAGCTCACGCGATGGTAGGGGATAAAGAGCGCGTTATACAGGCGGGATTTGACGGTTATATCACCAAGCCGATCAACATTACCAGCTTGCTCAATGATCTGAAGGCCGTGCTGAATGCTGCCAATAGCGTACCCAGTCATGTCTAGATTATAATGAATCTAGCCCGGTTGTCATGAAGAAAGATGCCTCTATGAATCGTGAACAATGGAATGCCCTGGTGGTTGAAGACGAGATCGACAGCATGGAATTGGTGTGCGAAGTGCTGGAATATCATGGCATCAGAAGTCTGGCAGCGTATGACGCCAACCAGGCGTTAGAGATTCTCAAGGACACCATACCGACAGTTATCATCATTGATCTGCAACTGCCGGGGATGGATGGCTGGAGTCTGCTGCGCGAGATTCAGCAAGACGCCCACCTGAATCATGTGCCGCGTGTGGCCATGACCGCCTATCACAGCGTAGAAGTCTCTAAACAGTCACTAAAAGCCGGTTTTGACGCTTATTTCCCTAAGCCAATTGAGACACGTTCGTTTGTCGAGCAGTTGTCTCAAATCGTGCGGCGCTGACCGTCGCTGTGCATAAATAACGAAACAAAACAGCGCACGGCCCGCCTGAACAAAAGGTGGGCCGTGCTGCGGGGGAAGAGGGAGGGAGTTGTCAGGTTAAGGGTATTCTGCCGTTAGCCTATTTCGAGGCGCGGCGTTTATTCTTGCGGTGGGATGCCCGCTGATCCGTCCAATTGCATTAATCCCCACAGGCTTCCTTCGACATCTTTAAAATAAATCATCCAGCCCACACCAGGGACCGCCATCTTGTCCACCACCACGATCCCGCCGTTCGCTTTGATCTTGGAAATATGCGCGTCGAGATCGTCCACTTCGATGGTGTTAATCACGCCGGACATCGGGCCGCCATCGGGGGTGTAAAAACCGCCGTTAATGCCAGGGACTTCGTTCGGGCCAGTCATCACCAGCCAATAATCGACGGGGCCTTCCCATTTGTTGGACTGCCAGCCGAACACTTCTTTATAAAAAGCAGCGACTTTGTTGGGGTCTTTAGCCGGAATTTCAAAATGGGTTACGCGTGACATCGGTGGTCTCTCCTTGTGTGCGGTCGTTTGCCACACAGAATGTTTGTTCGTATGAGATAAAGAAATTATAGCACAAGGGTTCTAAAATAGCAAACACTTGTTCTGAAACCTTTATGAATTTCGGCTGTTGTGGGCAGAGCTAGACGCGGCCCGGCAGCGGCAGGCGATGATGTAACCTTGGTTATGTTAGCCTGATCGACTAGCTCAATTTAGTGATAAGATAAAAGAAGCTGGTATCTACTGAAAAAGATTTCGATAGAGTGAGATTTTGAGGAGAAACACTCATGAATATCAACCAACTTTTAGCCGATAAGCGCGTTGTTTATGCTCTGCTGATCGGGGGGATCGTCCTGGCGCTGCTGGCGATTCTCATCGACCCGCTACGCGGGAATGATATTTATCTGGCGCCTGTTCAAATTGTAGCGTTGATCGTGGGGGTTGTCGCCGCTGCCGCTGGCGCTTACCTGACATTTGTCCGCAAATAAGTGCTTTTCTTTGTTTTAGCTTCACCTCAACCCCTCTCCACGCAGTGGAGAGGGGCTAAACCTCCGCTCGGCCTTATTTCAGCATTCCCCGGTACATGCCGGGCCGTGATCCTTCAATCGGAGTCGCGCCGCACACCTTCGCGTAAAACTCCTGAGGGCCGGTCCAGCCGATCACCGCATAGGCGTCGCCTTGCGCCCACATATCCTGCAGACAGGCCCGCAGCAGCGCTTTACCAGCGCCTTTGCCGCGTGCGTG
>JACRBK010000729.1 GCA_016234525.1 Chloroflexota bacterium | reverse complement strand
TATAATGACGGGTTGGCCGCTCTGGGCGAGGAATATGATCTGTCTGCCGATCCGACGGATGCCGCTTATGGTCTGACATTGGTCGCGCTCGACGCTTTTTCTTACGAATACTGGGAAACCGTCTATCCCGCGCTGCCTGAATGCGCCGAAGCGCAAGCGCTCGCTTTTGTGATCGGGAGCATGTACGATGAATATTTGACGATTGGCCTGCTGGTCAATGTGTCGGCCTGGGCCGATGCGGCGGAAAGCCCTGAAGATGCCCAAGCCTTTGCCGATCAGGCGGCGAGCCGGATGGAAATCATGGACTCTACGATGGAAGTGATCGCCGACATGTCCATGACGGATCTCGCAGCAGCGTTAGTAGGGGATGCAACGGAAAGCTGCACCGAAGAACAGATCACTGGTCTGGCGGATTCGATGAGCGGCGCGTTCGATGAACTGGGCGCCGGTCTGGATGAGCTGGGGGACGATCCGCTGCTGACCTTCGCTCTGACCGAAGGCGCGGCTTTTGCCTTTGAGAATGAGGCGTATGCCGAAGTTGCCGTTTGCGCCGAAAACCTGTGGTTGGCGGAAATCTTCCGTGTGACGCTGAATCAAACCAACATCGTCGCCGGGCTGTATGCCAATGCCGCTGCTGAAGAAGCCGCCGGTAACACGGATGTGGCCGAAGCCCTGGTCACCAGCGCCGATCAACGCGCCGCCGATCTGGAAACGGCCTGGGAAGAAATCGGCGCTATGGCCGAAATGGAATAATCTGAATCCTGAACTATTCATTCAGACCCCCGTCAGATTTTGGCGGGGGTTTTTGTGGTCTGGCTCGCTCGTGCTTATTCCCCGTTCTAGCGCCTCGCCTTTGCTGTTATAATGCTGCTGCCGCACCTCTGAGCATGTGAGTCCTTAAGGAGAGTAAAAAGTGTCAAGCCATACTGATCTACCCGTTCGCGTGCGTTTTGCGCCCAGTCCCACCGGGCCGATGCACATCGGCGGCGTGCGTACCGCGCTGTTTAACTGGCTGTTTGCCCGGCATCACGGCGGAACGTTTATTTTGCGGATTGAAGACACCGACCAAAAACGTTTTGATCCTGACGCGCTGCGTCTGATCACGGATGGGCTGCGTTGGGTCGGTCTCGATTGGGACGAAGGGCCAGAGGTAGGCGGCGAATATGGACCTTACATCCAATCGGAACGGTTGCAACAATACCAACACTGGGCCAACTGGCTCGTGGATCAAGGGCAGGCGTATCGCTGTTACTGCTCCCCCGAACGGCTGGATGCGCTGCACAAACAGCAGGAATCAGGGCAGGAAAGGCGCGGTTATGACCGCCGCTGCCGTGATCTGACGCCTGAACAGCGCGATCAGCTTCACCACGAAAACGGCGGAAAATACGTGATTCGCTTCAAGATGCCTATCGAAGGCTCGACCACCGTCCACGATCTGCTGCGCGGTGATATCACCTTCGATAACGACCAGCTTCAAGACCTGGTGCTGCTCAAAACCGACGGTTATCCGACCTATCATCTGGCGAACGTGGTGGACGATCATTTTATGAAGATCAGCCACATTCTGCGCGCCGAAGAATGGATTCCGACCGCGCCCATTCACAAAAACCTGTACGATGGTTTTGGCTGGGAGCCGCCGCACTTCGCCCACCTGCCGGTGATCTTGAATCCGAGCGGCAAGGGCAAACTCTCGAAGCGCACGGTTGGTTTCCGCGAAGGGGGCCAGCAGATTCCGGTGCGTCTGGACGAATTTGAGGCGGGCGGGTATGTGCCGGAAGCGATCATCAACTTTTTGACGAATATCGGCTGGAGCTTCGGCGATAACCGCGAAGTGTTCAGCGTGCAAGAAACGATTGAGAATTTCGACCTGTCGCGCGTGAATCCGGCGGGCGGCAAGTTCCCGATTGAAAAACTCGAATGGCTGAACGGGGTGTATATCCGTGACATGGACCCGGTACGGCTGGCGCAGCTCTTAAAACCCATACTAGAAAACGCCGGGTATGAAGTGAACGTGGACATGCTGCTGCGCGCGATTCCGCTGATCCGCGAACGGATCAAGGTGCTGCCGGATGTGATCGGAATCGGCGGGCTGTTTTTCGCGGATGACTTCACGCCGCCCGCCCGCGACATGCTGATCCAAAAGGGCATGGATGCGCCGCGCACCAAAACCGCGCTTGAAGAATCTTTAGCCGCGCTCGAAGCGCTGCCCGATTTCAACGCCGCATCTCAAGAAGCGGTGATCCGTCCGCTGGCGGAGAAACTCGGCCTTAAGATGGGCCAACTGCTCGGCACGCTGCGTGCTGCGACCACCGCGCAGGAAGTCTCGCCGCCTCTGTTCGAGACGATGGACGTGTTAGGACGCGAAAAATCCTTAGCGCGCATCCGGCAGGCGATGGCGGTGGTGAGCGAGTAAAAGCGGCCTCACCCCCTAAGGCTTGTCCGGTACTAGGCCAGCAGAGTTGCCAGGGCGCCGGCGGGGCGACCGAGGCGGCGATTGATGAAAAGGCCGATGTTATAGGCGGCCAGTTTGGCGGCGAGTCGGGTATATTGACCCCAGCGCGAGTGGGCCTCG
>JACRBK010000719.1 GCA_016234525.1 Chloroflexota bacterium | reverse complement strand
TGAAATCTCTGGGAGCCGCCAGGGTCATTGACTACACTCAAGAGGATTTTACCAAAAACGGTGAAACCTATGACATTATTTTTGATACGGTAGGTAAAAGTTCGTTTTCGCGTTGTAAAGGCTCGCTCAAGGAAAACGGACTCTATCTTGTGACTGCGGGTAATATGCTGGCAAACTTCGTTCTAACCCGGTGGACTTCACTCACCAGCAGCAAAAAAATGATCTTTGCGCTGTCCATCGAAAAGACCGATGCCCTGATTTTTCTTAAAGAGATTATTGAGGCAGGGAAGCTGAAACCGGTCATCGATAGGCGTTATCCTTTAGAACAGGCGGCTGACGCTCACCGCTATGTCGACACAGGACGCAAAAAGGGAAATGTCGTCCTCACGGTGGAACATAACCGCCCGTCCTGACAAAATGCGGCAGAATTACCCCTCGCCGTCCAGCACGCCGCGCGACCGTAACTGCTGCGCCAACTGTTCATAACTGATGCCGTAGCGCGCCGCGATCTCCTGCGCATAACTGCGGCCTAATGGCGGGCCGGGCACGATCTGATAGGTTTGGCGGATGCTGCCGTTGCCGCCCTGCGGAACGGCCAGCGCTACCACACTGATTACGGTGCTGTCGCCGGGCGTGCTGGTGTTGAGATCATCCACCCCGGCGGCGAGATCGTGCAGGTGGGTAGCATAGATCGCCCGCGCGCCCAAGACGCGCAAAATCCGCACAATGTCCTGCGCCAGATACAAGCCTTCGCCGGGGCTGGTGCTGGCGAGCGATTCGTTCAACAGGATCAAGCTGTGGCGTGTGGCCTGCGCGAAAATCTCGCTGAGACGCTGCGCTTCTTCGCCCAAGCGCCCGGCTTCGGCCTGGGGCCGTTCTTCGACCGGGAAATGGGTATAAATTCCATCCACCGGGCTAAGGCGCGCCCGCGATCCCGGCACGAATAACCCGGCCTGCGCCAACACCTGCGCCAATCCTACTGCCTGAGTATAGGTCGTTTTGCCGCCTTGATTCGGCCCGGTCAATACAAAAATACGCCCCTCCGGCCCGAAGTTCAGATCATTGGTGATCACCACACCGCCCAGGGAACGCGCCTTGTTTTTGTCGAGCAGGCGCAGCGCCAGCGTGGGATTATAGGCCGCTTCGATTTCGCAGAGTCGATCTTCTGCCGGGGCGATCTCTGGCTGGCACACGGGAAGCCCTGCCGCGCGCAGCCGCTCGATCAGCCGCACCGCGCCAAGATAAAATGCCAGTTCCACGCCGATCCCGCTCAAAACCTGAATATTCACCTGCATATAACGGCGCAGGGCCACCGCTACCGGGCGGCTGATCTTTTTGAGAACGTCGGCGAGATCGCGGAACAAGGGATACATCATGGGATCGTGTAGATCGATCCCGCGCGTGACCGTGGGTCTGCCGATCCCTGGTGTGGCGGAGTGCAGCGGCGCGATGCCGTCCAGCGTCTCACCGCGCACCTCTGCGCCAAAAATCGTATGCAGCACGGACGATCCCGGCCCGCGAAATTTGCGATTATTCACCGCCAACAAGGTTGCTTCCACCGGGCGCAGACGATCATCCAGGTTCACGCCGACGGTGATGCTGGCGATCCCGCGTACCTTTTTCACCATCTCTGGCAGTTCGGCGGACAGCCGTTGGAAAGCAGCCTCCCCGACGATCCCGGCGGCGAGATCGCGCAGCCGGATCAATCCCGCCGCGTTTAGCGGTCTGCCATCGCTAAAAACGTTCGCCAGGCCCTGCACACAGTCCACATAGGCCTCTAACTGCCCGACGCGCCACACGATTTCATGCAGCGGCGATTGATCGGTGGGGGCGGCATAACCGTAACTGTCCAGCGAAAACAGGTGCGGCAGCAGGTCCGCCAGCCGCCCGGCTAAAGCGGGCTGAGCCAGCAGATCGGCTAACACATCCTGGCGATAGTGAATCACGGCGGGATCGCTGCACAGGGCCAGCAAAATATCGCGGATACGCGGGCTGTGACCATAGACGGCGCTCAACGCTTCGGTCAGCGCAGGCAGATCGAGATCCGCCGCCTGCGATCCTGACAGGCGCGAGATCGAGTTGGACGCGGCGCGATCCGGGTCAGGCGGCCAGAGTAAACTAAAATCGGTAAGAGACTGTGATTCGGGCATGGGCGGGACTCTCGTTCTGCGTCGAGGCGCGGCTGATCACGCCTCAGATTGTAGCGCCGTGATCGTCAGGGGCCAACCTTGTGGTCAATTTCCTAGGGTGATTGCATCAAAACCCATGACGCAAAAAAACAGCCCCTCCCCTGTGTCCCCTCCCCACTGCGCTGCGCTGGTGGAGAGGGGAAAAACCGGGCGTGGCAAGCGGTACTCCTACCAAGACCCGGTCGGCTGCGGTCCCCTCTCCAACCCGGTCGGAGAGGGGGTAGGGGGTGAGGTTGTTCTTAAATTGACACATATTGGGTTCATAAATTTTGACGCAATGACCCTGGTCAATTTCCGCCCTGATCGCGTACACTTAGGGCGGTTTGGATCACCTGTGATTAGACGTTCGTCTGGCGATAGCCCATTTTGAGGCCGCACAATGCAAATTACTGCTTTTCAACCGGATCATATTCCTGCCGCCGCCGCGCTGTTTATCGACAACTTAAAACAGCAGCGCACTATTTTGCCGATTTTGCCCGATCGGCTTGAAAATCCGCAGACTGTCGCGGAAAAACTGGGCGGGTTCATCCAATATGGCCCGGCGTTTGCCGCGCTCGACGGCGGGAAACTGGTGGGGTATCTCGGTGCGTATCTGGTCGAAGGCTTCCGCGATACGGATCGTAAAGCCGCCTACTGCCCGGAATGGGGCTACGGCACGATCCGCAGCGGCTCACCCGCCATCACGCAGGCGCTCTACCGCGCGGCGGCGGCGGAATGGACTCGCGCGGGATGCCATACCCACGCGATCACACTGCTGGCACACGATCACGCCGCCGAAAAAGTGTGGTTTTGGAACGGGTTCGGGCTGGCGGTAGTGGATGCGGTCAGGCCGTTTACCCCGCTGGAAGGAGTCCGCGCCGACGGTTACACGGTGCGTAAAGCGACTTCAGCCGATGTCGAGACGTTGGCGATTTTGGATGCTGAGCATATTGACCACTACACGCAGCCGCCGACCCTGATGACTCCGCGCACCCTCACCGATGTCGCCGCGTTCGCTGAACTGCTCACCAATCCGCATCACAGCGTCTGGCTGGCTGAGCAAGACGGCGCGCCGATGGGATTTATGCGCTTTGAGGGCAGCAGTTTTGGGGCGGCGGATGTGATCAACGCCGAGACGACGACCACGATCACCGGGGCGTATGTTCGCCCAGCCTACCGGGGACGGCGTGCGGCGGTGGCGCTGTTGGACGGGGCGCTGCGCGATTATGCGGCGCGCGGATTCGCGTGCTGTGCCGTCAATTTTGAGTCGTTCAACCCTGAAGCAGCGGATTTCTGGATGAAGTATTTTACGCCTGCGTGTTATTCGCTGATGCGCGTGCCGGAGTCGCTGCGCTTGCCGGGGTAGCTTTCAGCTATCAGCAAAAGCTTTACCCCTATCCCCCGGCCCCTTTCCCCGCTACGCAGA
>JACRBK010000718.1 GCA_016234525.1 Chloroflexota bacterium | reverse complement strand
GCTGCACGGTCTTAAAACCAGGGATCGGGATAGTCTTCTCGCTGCGGCCCCAGATCCACGCCAGCGCGCCCTGAGTCAAAGTGCGCCCGCCGCTGGTCAACACCTCGCGCACGGCCTCGATCTTACGCAACCACTCAGGATTCGGCTTGCCATCCTGGAATCCGCCAAACCATTCTACCCGGCTGCGCACATCGTCGCTGGAAAACGTGGTGGTCGGCTGGAATTTGCCCGTCAGGATGCCCATCGCCAGCGGCGCGCGGTTGATACTCGCGAGGTTGCGCGCTTCGCACAGCGCCAGAATCCCATCGGTATCGCCGGACGGATTGCCTTCAAAGACGTTCAACTGCTGCTGCACGGCGATGCAGTGTGGCCCATTGGCAAAAGCCCGCGCACTTTCCAGCAGATCCGTACTCCACCCGTAGCCGCGAATTTTGCCCTCAGCGACCAGCGCTTCGAGCGTCTCGACCAGCGGCGCGGCCTGATCTGCCGGATAGCCCCACTGGTGGAACTGGTACAGGTCCAGGTAATCGGTATTCAGGCGGCGCAGGCTGTCTTCAAGCTGGCGGCGCAGTTCGGCGGGAGTCATGGGATCGGCACTATAGGCATCGCGCGTGCCAGAAGCCCAGGTGTTGCCGAACTTGGTCGCGATCACGACCTGATCGCGGCGGCTGGATAACGCTTTGCCTAACACTTCCTCGCTGTGGCCGCAGCCGTACACATTCGCGGTGTCAAAAAAGGTGACGCCCAAATCCAACGCGCACTCAATGGCGCGCAGCGATTCTGCGTCGTTGACCTGGCTCCAACCCGCCGGTCTGCCGTCAAAATTAAACGGTCCGCCAATCGCCCAGCAGCCCAGGCCGAGCGCGCTCACCTGGATTCCACTGTGTCCTAAGGTGCGCTGATAGATAGACATGGTGATTCCTCTCCTCACAAAACAAATTGGTGCAGGCGTTCATTGAATTACACCACCACCTTACAACTTAGAGTATACTCTAAGTCAAGAGGGGAATTTTGAGGATAATATTCTATTCTGACCTCGATTGCTACCATTATTGAACACCGAATTCCAGCAGTTTCGCCACATCCCAGATCTGAACATCCCACGATGCCGTCACAGCAAGCTGTCTGCCGTCCGGCGAAAAGGCCGCTGCCTCGCCGGGATTGGGCAGCACAACAGCCAGTTCCCAAGTGCTCGTGTCCCAGATGCGAAGTGGCGCGTAGGGATTCACGGTGGCTAATAAATGCCCATCCGAGCTGTAACTTGCCGAGGTGAAATACATGGGCCACTCGCTTGATAACTCTGACAGCACTTCGCCAGTAGCGGCATCGATCACACGGGTTTTCATTTTTAGACTGTCATTCTGCACCAGTTGGCGACCATCAGGGCTGCGCGCCAAAATGGTGTCGTCGATCTGATCGGGGATCATGAGTTGTGGGACAAAGGTTTCGCCTTGCGGCCATACCACTCGTTCGTCTTCTTTAGCGTCTTCAAAGACATGCACGATCTCGCCCGTGTCTACCTCCCAAACCGTGATGTCACCACCCACAGTATCGCCCTGCCCGGCGGCAAGCCAGCGGCTGTCGGGACTCCAATCTACATAAAATGACCAGTGTGATCCATAAAGCGTGCCCTCAGGTTGGGGAAACAGTGGCACATCTTCCGCTGGTGGCAGATCAGCCGGATCGATCTGGGGCGGCAGCCAGTTCAACGTAATAGGATTGGGCATCCAACTGAAACTCAGGTCACGGCGCAGTGTGCCATCGGCGCGCACAATCCCCAGATCGCGGACATAGGCTCCTCCGGCTACCAGTGCATCCTCAAAAATGAGCAGCCAGTCGCCGCTATCGTGCCATGCTACCTCACCGCCGAGAGTCGTGCCCGCCGCGCCATAATCAGGACGTATACCGAGCAAGGAACCAGCCGCCCGATCGTAAATGATTGCCCCCTCGCCGATAACCACCAATAAACGCCCGTCCGGGGATAGGCGCGGGTAGTAATCCATATAAACCCAGTAATCATAATCACCAGGGGGCGACAGATTTGTCGTGAGGGGCCGGGCGGTGGACGAGACGAGATCGTACAAAATAGTGTCCAACTCGCCCTCGCGATAAAGCAGACAGTGGGTTGCATCCGGCCAATACCATTTCACGTGTGTATTGGGTTTCCATGACTCAACGACGAATTCCGTTAATGTGTTGGCGGTTCGATCATAAAAAGCGAAACCATTGTGCGAATTGAGCAGCACGGCATAACGGCTGTCCGGCGACCAGACGGGCCATTCATCGACTATATGCTCCGTATTCAAAATCCAATCTTCGCGCAGCCGGACCAGCGTACCTGCCGCGCAATCAAGCAGCCACAGGTCGCCATCGGTAAGCATCGCATACTGTCCGCTGGCATCCCCAAAAATCGTGTTTGGGTCGTCCAGCCGGGGGAAAATATACGTTTCCCCGGTCAACAGGTTATCTACCTGAAAGTTCTTCGCAGTGGGATAAGCCACCCATCCTGCTGGGGAGACGGAGGGAAAATCTGAATAATGCCCATCCATGCTGATCGGTCCGTAAGCGTCCAGGCGTTTTTGGGTGATCGTGCCCTGTGTATCGAACATCACGAGCAGCATCGTACCATAATAACTGTCGCCGCCCTCATAATCGACATAACTCACAATAAAATGTTGGCCGTCATTCGTGTGGACAACGGTTGGTCTAAGGAAATACCGCTGATAGATGTAATAATCAGAAAAAGTCTGGTCTTCAAGCGCCGCCACCACTGTCCCACTGGTGACGTCAATCAGGGCCAGGTATGTGTGGATCACGCTGTGTGTGTCGTTCGGATCATCCGGGTGGAGCCGCTCACTCGTGCGCGACACGGCGAGCAGAAGGTCGGTGTCTCTGGCCCACACAAGTTGAACATCCTGAAGCTGGTCGGGCAGCGCTAACTGCTGTGTGCCATCCACGCTCAGGACATAGGGGGAGTAGTCAGACCAGAAGTAGCCGTTATTGTAACGAATCTGCGCCGCCGTCCAGGCGAACCACTGCCCGGAGGGGGACCAACCCGGCCCATCTACGTGAAAACTCTGCGCATCATCGGCTAGCGTCATCAATTCAGCGCCCAACACGTGCGTATCGGTCCCGTCGGCGCGTTCGATGATAAAGGCGTGGAGCGTGTCTGAGAAGTAAAAAATATAAGGGTTGGATGGTTCTTGCGCGCGGGTGGGTGAAGCAAAAATAACCGAGCCAAAAACGAGAAGCAGCGTTAGACGTTTGACCATCACCGTGCTCCTGTCAGGGGAATGGGACAAAACCGGGCGCGACATACAGCGCCCACGAAACAGATACTTTAGCTCACGGCATCAAACGTGAAACTGTCCCCTTTAGCGCGGACAGTCCCCAGCCCAGGAAAAGCGAAATGATAGGTCATCAAGCGGCAGGATTCGGCGGCAGCTTGTTCTAACAGCGCGCGGCGCGTTTCGGCTGATTTTACCGGGTCGGTGTCAAAACGCGGCGACCAGGTGGGATGGGCAACTTGCAGCGGGTGGTGCATCGCGTCTACCACATCCATCAACTTTTCGCCCTGCGATTCAATCACTACACCGATATGACCCGGCGTATGCCCCAGCGCGGGCAGCGCCCGCACCCCTGGCGCGATGAGGTCATCCGGCTCGATCAGGGTGATAAACTCGCGCAGGGGGGACAGGCAGCGCTCCGCCGCCGGATTCACCGCCGGGCCAGTCCAGTGATCCCAATCAAGGCGAGTCATCATATAGCGTGCGTTGGGGAAGCTCAAGTTCCCCGCGTCATCCACTCCCCCACCCATATGATCCCCGTGACCGTGTGTGATCACGACGATGTCAATAGCTTCGGGGGCGGCTCCGGCTTCGCGCAGGTTCGCGATCAAGGCGGGTGAATGGGCCGGATTGAGCGTGCCTAACCCGGTATCCAACAGAATCAACTGTCCATCGCTTTCGATCAGCAGGCAGTTCATCGAGAACCCTTGCGTATCGGGCAGCGCCAGAATGCCCGCCTGAACGTCAGGATCGGGCGGAAATATCCCGGCTAAATCGGCCAACGGCATGATGCTGCCGCCGTCGGGTACGACCACACAGCGAATTTTGCCCACCGAAAACGAGTGAATAGCCATCCCTACTCCTTACGATCTAACAGCGAGCGCACCAGCGCTAACCCCTGCGCGACTGTCAGCGCGAGGATCGCCACCCAGACCGCCTGCTGACCGCGTACCGCCTGTTCGAGCGCGGGAGAAACCGGGGTAATAATCTCCACTACCTGCCCCTGATCCGAGGCGAACAGGTCGCCACCTTCGGCGCGCATCTTGGCTGCTTCGCCGGGGGTGAACTTCTCGGGGCGATAGACTTCCACCGTGACGGCAGTAAAAACCTTGCCATCCTGGCGCATAAATCGTTCCAGCCGGGCCGGGCGCGTATTGAGCAGGTCGAACACATAAATCTCGCGTATCAGGACCATCAAGACAATCGCCAGCGGCAGCGCTAACAGCACGCCCATAAAACCGAACAACGTCGCGCCGATGATCTGCGACACGAGAATGCTCGCCGCCGGGATAGAAATCTGGCGGCTCATAATACGCGGCATAATCACATTACTTTGAATCTGCTGCGTGATGAGATAGGCTAACAGCGTAAATGGAACCAACACCGGGTCTTCGGCCAGGGCGATGATGAGCGCGGGCACCACGGCGATAATCGAGCCAAAATTAGGAATAAACTCCATCAGCCCAGCGATCACGCCCAACGCAACCGGGTTCGGCAGGCCGATGATCACCCCGGTGACGAAGGTGATTAACGCGCCGCTTATTGTCATAGAAATCAACTGCCCAACAAACCAGCGCCGCAGCAGCTCGCCTAACTGCTGGAAAATCTCATAGGCGCGCGGGCGGTAGCCGCGCGGGATCATCGTCAGCAGTCCTTCCAGATAATTCGCCGGGCCGGTGACAAAAAAGATAGCGATGAAGAACATGAACAAGAGACTGGTCAACGCGCCACCGACGCCGCTGAGAAACGGAAAGATACTCCGCGAGAGTCTGCCTGCCTGGTTGAGCATCAGGTCGTTCGCGCCGTCTTCGGCCACATTATCCCAATCAATCTTGGGCAGCCAGTCGTTCTTTTCTTCCTGTTCGTCATATTCGGTTTTGGCCGTGTCGATAAACTCCGGCAGATCGTCTGAAAGATCGCGCACCTGACCAACGAACACCGGCACGATCAACAGCACCGCCATGCCTAGCACCAACAGCGTTCCGCCCAACGAGATCAGGATGCTCAACCCGCGACTCACGCCCAGTCGCTCTAAGCGCTGCACTGGAATCTGTAAGACAATAGCCACGATCATCGCCAGAAAGGTCAGCAAAAACACATCGCGCAGCGTCCACAGTGCCAGGAACAGCGTCCCCAGCAGCAAGGTGACAAAAACGCGCAGCGTCCACTCCCCCAACGTCATTCGCCCGGTTGACACTTGCATAATCACCCCTTCAACATCGCCCGACTCATGATAAATGGCTAGGGTTGGGCGCGGCCCACAGCGCCCCTTTGCCAACCCCATACAGACAGTTTACAACGCGATCTTTTCCAGCATGAGCAGCACAAAAAAACCGCCCAGGCAGGTGAGCAAAAAACACCCGATAGAGATAAACATACGTTCAGCAGCAGTCATGCCAAACAATTTGTCGCTGTGAACTTCACCCGTCAGATAGGTTTCAAACCCCGCCGGCACAACTTCCTCTTCGGTCGCTGCGCGCCGGAGATCATCAAGATTCCCCGACATACCTTATTCTCCCTGAATAAATGCTGCCGTACCTTTGTTTAGCATACTTAAAAAACGCCGCCGCGCCAAATTGGCCCGCATCCTATATTTCTTGACCTATTTGCGTTATCTTTAAATTCCTTTTACCGTGATGAAGTGTCCTTAAATCATGCTATGATCAGAATCAAGAGGCGAACACTCAGCCTACCTCATTTTAAAGGTCTCCAGGAGGGATTGTCCATATGTCTTTTACCCTGTCCGACGAAGAACG